>JACPDV010000309.1 GCA_016183835.1 Armatimonadota bacterium | reverse complement strand
GCAAGTACTACACCGCCACCGAGAGCGGGCGCGTCCTGCTGGCCGAGCTGCACGAGAAGATCCACGAGCTGGTGGACGAAGTGCTGGGCGATGCTCGCGGGAGTAGCGAAAGGCGCGAGAGCCGATGAATGTGGACGATGCTGTCCATGCCGTACGGAAGGGCCTGGAGGTCTGGACCCTTCAGAATCTGTGTGACGGCGCGATCCTGCTGACCTTCGTGGTCCTGGCCATGGTTGCCGGGCGGGGCTACCTGGAGGGCCTCCGCCGCCGGCTGACGCTCCGCGTTGCCGCGGAGGTGTGGGACGTCGCGACCGACATGGTCGTCGACCTGTGCCTGTTCGGCATCGTCCTGGTGGGCCTGTTCGTCACCAACATGGACATCTTCGCCGACATCAAGGTGGCGCTGCCGTGGGTGCCGCTGGCCTTCGTGCTGGCGGGTGTGGCGTTGATGCTGCGGCTGTTCCACGGCGGCCGGGAGGTGGGGAGCCGCGGCTGGTGGCTGGTGCTGGCCGTGCTCGGCACGGCTTGCGCGGCCTGCTGGTTCGGGTTCACGTTCGTCATGGAGGGTGCCGGCGAGGAGTATCTGCAGGGCCACCCGTCGGCATTCTGGGAGGGCCTGGCGATGGCCAAGTCGAACGCCAACCCGACGCTCTGCATGGCCACCTTCCGCTGGGCCGCGCCGGCCTTCGTGCTGCTGTTGGGGTGGGGCGTGACCGCCGGCGTGGCGCGGACGCTGCGCGGCAACGGCCGGGTCAAGGGAGGGCCGGATGAGCAGCCCGCCGCCGACGCCGCTTGACCCCGGAATCGCGTTGCGTCTCGACGCGCCGCAATGCGTCGGCTGCGCGATCTGCGCCGACGTCTGTCCCACCCGGGCGCTGGTGCTGACCCCGGTCGACCTGCTGCCCGTGTGGCTGCCGGAGGCCTGCACCGCCTGCCGCATCTGCGAGCGGCAGTGTCCCACGGCGGCGATCACGGTGCAGGGCCGGCCGCGGCGGAGGGCGGCGCCCTCGGCACGGCCTGCGGCGACCGCCGGCGCCGCCGCGCTCCCTGGCCCGAGGGATGCCACCTGACAACCACCCGTCGCTATCGCACAGTGATATCGAAAGCCGATACGGCGGTGAGGTCACAGCGATGGAAGGCGAGCAGAGCGTGGGACGGCGGCGGATGTTGGCGGCGGGGGTCGGTCTCCTGGCGGGCCTGCCCGCCGCGGTGGCGGCCATCGACCCGGAGGAGGGGGTCACCGCGCCCGAGGACCTGATGAAGGAGCACGGCGTGCTCAACCGCTGCCTGCTCATCTACGAAGAGGGCCTCGCGCGGCTGCGCGACGGCGGCGCGCTGTGGCCGGGCGTGTTCGCCCACACCGCCCGGCTGATCCGCTCGTTCGTCGAGGACTACCACGAGCGCAACGAGGAGCGCTACCTGTTCCCTGCGTTCCGCCGGGCGGGGAAGCTGGTGGACCTGGTGGAGACGCTCGAAGCGCAGCACCAGGCGGGCCGCCGCCTCACGCAGCAGATCCTGGCGCTCGCGGCGCCGGAGGCCTTCCGCGACGCAGGCCGCCGCGACCAGCTCGCCACGGCCTGCCGGGCGTTCGTGCGCATGTACCGCCCGCACGAGGCGCGCGAAGACACGGTGCTCTTCCCCGCGCTCCGCACCATCCTCACCGCACGGCAGGTGCTGGCCCTGGGCGAGCGGATGGAGGCCGACGAGCAAAAGGTGCTCGGCCACGAGGGCTTCGAGCGCAGCCTGGCCGAGGTGGAGAGCATCGAGAAGGCGCTGGGGATCTTCGACCTGGCGCAGTTCACACCATGACCGCGGCACCCGCGAGCCGTCCCGCGCGGGTGCGCGAAGTGGCGGCGCTGTTCCTCAAGCTCGGCTGCCTCGCCTTCGGCGGGCCGGCGGCGCACGTGGCGCTGATGGAGGACGAGGTCGTCACGCGGCGCTCCTGGGTGACCCGTGACGAGTTTCTCGACCTGCTGGGTGTTACTAACCTGCTGCCCGGGCCCAACTCCACCGAGATGGCCATCATCCTGGGCTACCGCCGCGCGGGCTGGCCGGGGCTGCTGGCCGCGGGTCTTTGCTTCATCCTGCCGGCGGCGCTGCTGGTGACGGGATTCGCCTGGGCCTACGTCACCTACGGGCGCCTGCCGCAGGTCGCCGGGGTCCTCTACGGCGTGAAGCCGGTGATCCTCGCCGTGATCCTGCAGGCCCTCTGGTCGCTCGGGCGCAAGGCGGTCAAGTCGCGACCTCTCGCCGCGCTGGCGGTCCTCGCCGTGGCGCTCGAGGTGGCGGGAGTCCACGAGCTGGCGGTCTTGTTCGGCGTGGCGAGCTATGCCGGGCTGCTCCACTGGCTGGGTGAGGAGCCGCGGCCGAGTGCCCGGCCGCTGCTGGGGCTGGCGGCCGTGGGGGCCTCCCTGGTCGCGGTGCCGTGGGCGGTCACGCGGCTGGCCACGGTCTCCCCCGTGTTCGGCCTCGGGCCGCTGTTTGTCGTCTTCCTCAAGATCGGCGCCATCCTCTATGGCAGCGGCTACGTGCTGCTGGCCTTCCTCCAGGCCGATCTGGTGGTCCGGCTGCATTGGCTCACCTCGGCGCAGCTGCTCGATGCCGTGGCGGTGGGGCAGGTGACGCCGGGCCCGGTGTTCACCACGGCGACGTTCATCGGCTACCTGCTCGGCGGCCCGTGGGGCGCGGTGGTGGCGACGGTGGGGGCTGGTGAGTTGGCTGCGCAGGTCGAGCCTCGCCGGGGCGTTCCTCGACGGGCTGATCGCCGCCTCGCTCGGGCTGATCGCGGCGGTGGCGGCGGAGATCGCGCGGACGGCGGTGGTCGATCCGTTCACGGCGGCAGTCGCCTTGGCGAGCGCGGTGCTCCTGCTCCGCTGGCGCGTGAACGCCACCTGGCTGGTCCTGGCGGCGGCGGCCGCCGGGTGGCTGGCGGCGGGGTAGGCTCTACAGCTCGATCACCTGCGTCTCAAACCCCGCGAGCGTCACCTTCCGCGGCTCCGCCGGCCGCCCCAGCGCCTTCGCGTCGAAGGTGATCGTCGCGCTCTGCGGCGCCTCGCCCGGGTTGTGGACCGTGATGAAGACCCGCTTCGTCCGCCCCGGCCCGTACCGCTCGGCCAGCACGCTCGGGTTGTCGCTCCGCGCCAGGGTCACCGGCTGCCAGCCCTCCTCCGCGAGCTGACGGCAGAGCGGGACGTACTTGCGGAACAGCTCCCGGTCGCGGTTGTACCAGTCGGGCCGGGTGAAGTAGTGGTCCTCCGCCGCATTGTGCGAGAACATGCTGGGCAGCATGCCGTAGAACAGCGACCGCTGGAAGTAGCGCTCCACGTACGGCCCGAAGTCCTGGAAGCGGGTGTTCAGCAGCAGCCGGTAGGGCCGCTGGAAGCACATCGCCCGACGCAGGTTCATGCTCCCGTCGTCGTCGGGCCGGTACTTGCCGTCGCCCGTCATCCAGTCAGTCTCGGTGCCCATCACGTCGAGCCAGGCGCAGAGGAAGGTGTAGCGGTACGGCACGCTGTTGGCCATGCACAGCTTCCCCCGCTCGTGGAGCGCGTCGGCCACCTGGCGAACGAAGCCGGTCTTGGTCAGCCCGGTCTCCATCACCGGCTCGAAGCTCCCGCCCTGGAAGGTCAGCGGCTCCTCGGCGAACTCGAGGTGCTTGGGGTCGGAGTCGACGGTGACGAAGCCCTCCAGGGAGTCGAGGTACTCGCCGTCCAGCTCGGGCTTGGCGCCCGGCGCGTAGGAGCGGAGCTGGGTCGCGTTCCAGTGCAGGTTGGCGTCGGTGAACTCGCCGGCGAGCGCGGGCGCGGGGTTGAGGATGAACAGCGCGCCATCGCACCAGGGCGCCTTGACAATGTCCACGCGGAGCTGACCGTCGGCATCGCGGACGCCGGTGTTCTGCGTGGCAATCGCGCGGCGGCGCCGGTCGGCCTCGCGCGGATCGACGCTCTTGGCGAGCTGGTCGAGGAGCCGCAGGGCGTGCTCGCGGTCGCGCGGCATGTCCTGCGGCATCGACATCCAGAAGCTGCCCATCTCCGAGTAGCGGAAGGTCAGGATGTTGTGCTCGTCGTCCCACGCGGTTTCGTCGTTGCCCTCCTTGAACCGGAAGCCGAAGTCCTCCCAGCCCTGCACCTTGCTGATCGGGGCGAAGGCCTGCCAGATGCCCTGGTCGGGCGTCCGCATCTGGAAGTACTCGGGGAAGATCCGGTAGAACGCGTCGAGCGCGCCGCGGAAGCCCCACGCGCCGTCGCTGGGGAAGATCACGAACCGGAACGGCGCGGCGCTCGGGAAGTTGCGCGTCAGCGGGGAGAGGCCGAAGTCGTACGCCAGGTAGAGCAGCTTGGCGGTGGACGAGTAGCCCAGGCGGTACTGCGCGGGCCGGCGCATGTCGATGCCCAGGCTCAGCCCGCCGGCCGGCCCGGCGACGTTGGCGAGCGGGTAACGGCTGAGCTGCTGGTTGCTCCCGCAGCCGATGTTGGAGTGGTTGCCCAGCTCGCCGGCGCCTCCCACCACGGTCTCGGTGCGCATGTCCTGCCCCCAGCGCCAGCCGCCCGCGTCCACCGGGAGGGCGAAAAGCAGCGTCATCGCGCGCGGCTTGCCCGTGGTGTCGGTCAGCCTGCCCTCCACGACCACGTGACCCGCCTGTGCGGTGAAGGTGGCCTCGAGCTTTGCGCCGAGCGCCTGGCAGCCGCCGTCCTTGGCGTCGAAGTCGTGGAAGCCGCTCCCCGCGGCCACGTCGCGGACGAGGAACCCGCCGGGCTGCGGGCCGGTGACGTCCTTCCCGCCGAGCGCCACCTGCCGCACGGCGTGGCCCGTAAGCCCGAGGCGCAGCGCGCCGGCCTGCACGACGGTACCCGGCCGCGCCGTGGACCGCTGGGCGAGCAGCACGGGCACGCTGTCGATCGTGCCGCCGCCCTCCGGCGCTTTCAGCTCGCTGAGGCTGAAGTCGTCGAACCAGGCCCTGCCGGTGTGCCCGCGGAACAGCCCGTGGACGGTGATGCTGGCCACCGGCTTGGCGGGGAGGATCACCACGCGGCGCTGCTGCCAGTCGTGCGACCGGGTCTCGAACGCGGAGATCTGCCCCCACAGCGGCGTGCCGTCGGTGTATTCGAGGTCGCAGTAAATCGAGTAGTTGCTGTCCGGCGAGCCGGAGACGCCTTCGCAGCGGCTGTAGCCGGTGGCGATGATGGGCGTGGCCAGGGTCTGATGGAGCTGCACGGTCTGGGAGACGCCCTTGCCGGGCTGGTCGGCGGCCCGCTCGCAGTAGGCGGCGCCGGAGCCGTCGCGACCCTCGCCGGGGGCCGAGACATAGCCGGCGTCCCAACCACCCCAGCCGGCCAGCCGGGCGCCGTCGCGGGTCTCGAAGCCGGGGTTGACCAGCCGGTTGGCGCCGCCTTCGGTGCCGAAGGCGCGGTACACCTCGGCGGCGTGCGCGGCGAGGCCGGCCGAGAGGCAGAGAGCGAGAGCGAGTCGCATGGCGGGCTCCGGGGTGGGAGTGGTTCGGCACGGCGGCGCGGCTCCCTCTCGGGGCGGAATGGGACCCACCGGCCCGCTGCCACTCGCCGCGGCGCACGGCAGCAGTGATTGGGATCTCGGGACCACCCTCCCCTGCGAAGCAGGGGAGGGCCGGGATGGGGGTTTCCGGCCAGCGCGTGGCGGCCAGAACCCCCCTCCCGCCTCCCCCCGCTGCGCAGGGGGAGGAGCAGAACAGACTCCCGACTCAGCCAGTCACTCCCGCGCGGCTTCTGACTTGACGCCAGGGGCCGGTCAACGTAGACTGCCAATGCCAACTTCCGCCGCGGCCGGGCCACC
>JACPDV010000006.1 GCA_016183835.1 Armatimonadota bacterium | reverse complement strand
GGCGTCCACCACCTCGCCGCCGTCCGGCGCTCCGCGCTCCCGCAGGAGCGCCTGGACCTGGCGAGCCGTCACCAGCGGGTCGGTGTCGGGCATCAGCTCCACGAGGGGTACCTTCCTGCTGCCGGTCTGCAGGTAGACCTCGTCATCCTCCGCAAGGAGGCCGATCACCTCGCATCCAGCCAACCTGCGCCGCACGGCATCGTCGGCGTAGAGAGGCGGCGCGGGCGGCTGGGGCGGGGGCCAGGGCATCGGAAAGAACACCCGCTGGAACGCCAACACCCCAGAGAAAAGCAGCGTGCTGAAGGCGAAGAGGCGCCAGTCGCCCGTTTCGCGCCAAACACCCAGCCCGACCAGGATGCCGATCAGGAGCGATGCACAGACATGCAGGCACAGCCGGTCGACACATCCGATCATGCGGAGCTCGGCCTCGCTCCGTTCGTCGGCCGGCCGGCCGCCGGCGGACCGGCGCTCTGGGTCCACGCTCATGCGCGACTGATACCCCGTTTGGCTCGGTCCACCTCGCCAGCCATCCGCGAGATCGCCCCGCTCGGCACGCCCGCGCCCGCCGCGGCCGGCAGCGGATGGCCCGTGTGCGCCGCCGCCAGCGCGTACTCCACCGCTCGCACCAGCATCCCCGCGCCGAGCCAGTCGCCGCCGAACTCGAACAGCCCGGCCCGGGTCACGAGCTGCCAGCGATAGACCTTCCCCCGCTCCGGCCGCCGCAGACCCAGATCGCGCACGTCGCGCCAGCCGAAGTAGTGCTTCTGCCGCCCATCATGGATCGCGATCCCCGCGTCGCTGGCCACGATCGCCCGCCGCCCGCCGTGCCGCGGCCGGCAGATCAGCCGCCCGCCTTCGTTGAGCGACAGCCAGCGGCGGATGCGATCGCCGTCCACCACCCCCGCGCCGTCCGGCGCGCCGCGCTCGCGCATCACCCGGTGCACCTGCCGCGCCGCGGACAGCGGGTCGCACTCGGGGAAGACATCCGCCAGCTTCACCAGACCCGCCCGCGTCCGCACGCAGATCTCGCCATGCTCCACCCACACGCCCAGCACCGCCGGCCACCCGCGCAGGCGCAGCCACACGTCGGTCTCAGCGACGTCCGCGGTGTGATCCTCCACGGGGAACGGGCCAAGGGGATGGTGGCGGTAGTCCCAGATAGCCCAGGCGCCCCAGAGGGTCAGCGGCAGGCCGTAGACCACGGCGTTCGGCAGGTCGTTGGACAGGAAGCAGAGCAGGAGGACCGAGATGCCGATGGCGCCCGTGACCAGCCCGTCCTCGCCGAAGTAGTAGGCGAGCGGCAGGCGTTCCTCCGATAGCGGTCGTTCGGCGGCGCCGGACATGGCGGCGTCCCTCCCACCATCCCAACGTGACCTCACACCCGACTGATACCCCGATCCGCACCCGGTTCCACGGATTCACACCACGAGATGGCCGCGTCGCTCACCTCGCCGGCCACGAGGCCGGGCAGACGGTGCCCCACCTCACGCTCCGCCAGGGCGCACTCGATGGCGCCGGCCAGGCGCTCGGCGTCGGTCCAGTCGGCGCGGAAGATGAACTCGCCGTGAGTGGTGACGAGCCGCCAGCCGTGCGGGTCGGCGCGCTCGGCGGGCACCAGCTCGAGGTCCTCCAGGTCGCTCCAGCCGAGGTGCGTGCGCTGGGTCGGGCGTCGCACCACCAGCCCGTCCTGCCAGGCCATCACCGCGCAATCCGGGTCGGACGGGCAAGCGCACACCAGCCCCTCACCCTCCGGTACGCCAAGCCAGCGGGAGATCCGCGCGCCATCCACCTCCGCCCCGCCGTCCGGCGCGCCGCGCCCGCGCAGTCGCCTCCGGATGTCCTGGGCGATCATCAGCCGGGAGACCTCGTCGAACCGGTGCTGGAGACGGATCTCGCCATCGGTGAGGTCGACCCTCGTGGCGCGCTCGTCCACCGTCACGGAGACCACCGTGGCCCACGAATGCTCGACCTGCGGGCGGCCGGGGAGCAGCTCGACGATCCCGTCCGGCCCGACCGAAAACCCGTCGAGCCCGCGCGGGTGATGGACCGCCCACCACTCCGCCGCTGACCGGCCGATCGGGCTGCGCACGATCTGGAAGGCGAGGACGAGCAGCAGGAATCCGTAGAACGCCACCGCCAGGGTGAGGGCTATGTTGAAGAAAAACGCCACCGCCAGACCCAGGACGGCGACCCCTGCCCAGCCGGCCCACAGACGGCCGGTGGCGGGATAGTAGTGGGTGTCGTCGTCCTGCATCGGTGGCCTCACACCCGGCCGATCCCTCGGTCAGCGCTGTCGTCCCGCGGTCGCGAGACGGAGATGGCGGTGAGCGGCACGTCCGCATCCGCCGCGGCCGGCAGCCGGTGGCCGACCGCCTGCTCCGCCAGGGCGGACTGGATGGCGCGGGCCAGCGCCGCGGCGTTGCGCCACCCAACGTCGAACACGAACACCCCCTGGCGGGTGGTCACGAACCACCCGGCCACGCCCGCGCCGCCGACCAGGTCGGCAACCAGGTCGTCCAACTCGTCCCAGCCCACGAACAGCTCACTCTCCCGCCGCTTCACCCAGATCCCCGCGTCGCTGGCATGGATCTCCCGGTTGCGGTCTCCCGGCGCCGTGCAGATCAGCCGCTGTCCAGGACGCACTCCCAGCCACCGGGCCACCAGCTCCCTGTCCACCTCAGCGGCGCTCTGCCGCGCGCCGCGTCGCCGGATGGCACGCAGGGCCACGTTCGCAACCGCGATGCGGTCGGCCAAGGCGAACGTCGAGTCCAGGGTGACGACCAGCCGCTCGCCGCGCAACACCGTCTTCGAACCGTCCACCCAGACCGTGCTGATCGCTGCCCATGGGTGACTGCTCGTTCGCCCTCCAACGAACGCCTCGGTGATGCCGTGCACCTTTTGCGAGCCTGGAGCCGCGCCGCCCAGGCATCGATACTCAGGCCCGTATGGCGGCAGCGCCCCATCCTCGCGATGGAGGTGATCAACGTGCCAGCGGACAGCAACATCCCGAGCGAAAAGGGAACGCCGCGCAACCCGTCCGCGGCAATGGAGGCCACCGCCAGAACCGATGCAAAGCAGGCGACCAGCACGCCGCAGGACCACGCACCTACTCTGTGCGCCGGTACGCGCGTACTGTAGTGCGCCGGCTGCAGGCTCGGCATGTCACCCGCGTCACGCACGGCTGATCCCCCGCTCCGCGCCGTCCTCTCCCGGCTCCACTACGGAGATCGCCCCGGCCGGCACGTCCAGGTCGGCCGCCGCCGGCAAACGGTGGCCGACCGCGCGCTCGGACAACGCATACTCGATCGCCTGCGCCAGCCGCTCGGCATTCGGCCAGTTGGCGCGGAAGACGAACGACTCGCCGCCCACCGTCACCCGCCAGCCGCGCTCGGTCCGGCCGTTCTCGCCGCGATCCTCGGCGGGCAGGAGCTCCAACTCCGCCAGGTCGGCCCAGCCCACGAAGCGCTTGCCGAACAGCCGCCGGATCAGGAGCCCGGCATCGCTGCCGGCGATGGCGTTCGGCCACTTGCCACACTGCACCCACTGCCCGCTGCGCGTGCCCAGCCAGTCGTTCAGCCGGTCCCGATCGACGTGGTCCAGGTGGTCCGGCGCGCCGCGCAGCCGCAGCCGCTCGCGCACGTCCTGGGCGATCTCGATCTGCGCCTTCTCGCTGAACCACCTCGCCAGCAGCAGCTCCTCGTGCGAGAAGAGCAGTCGCGTCTCGCGTAGGCTCACCTCCACGTCGCGCACCGTGGCCCACGGGTGATGGACCTCCCTCCCGGTGGCCAGACACTCGGTGATGCCGTCGGGACCCAGCCGCAGGCCGTCGATGGGCGTGGTCAGCCACTTGGCCAGCGCGCCCAGCCCGAGCAGCGGCAGAAGCAGCGCGAGCCACCACGGCTGCGGCCCGGCCTGGCCCAACCGCGACGCCAAGAGCAGGGCGAACGGCGTCAGCGCCAAGGCGACCAGCGAGGTGGCGCGTGACGCGCGACGCGTCGACCGAACATAGCTCCGCGGCTCTTCGTCCATCCCTCCACCTCGCTCTCACACCCGGCTGATCCCGCGCTCGGCCCCGGCTCGACTCCGGCCCTACGGCACCGTCACGCCCACCTCCGCCGTCTGACAGCTCCGCCCGTCGCTCCCGGTCAGGACCACCGCCACCCGGTGTGGGCCCCGCCCCAGCGCCGCCGGCTCCAGCCGCAGCCCGCCGGGCGAGCCGTGCGCCACCTCGCAGCCATCGCACAAGACCCGCGCCAAGACCGCCTTGAACTCGGCGTCCACTTCCAGCTCGATCTCCGCCGGCGCCCGCAGCACCGCGCCCTCGCTCGGCGACAGCAGCCGCGCCACCAGCCGGTCGGTGCGCACCAGCTTGACCTCCGCCGGCGCCACCCCACGCCCGTCGGCAAGCTGCCCGCAGAGCCACAGGTCCGCCACCCGGCCCTGCCACGGCACGCTCGACAGGACCAGCGGCTCCATCGCCGGCCGCGCCAAGGGCACCAGCGGCGGCAGACTCACGCGCAACGCCTCCGGGCCCGCCTGCGCCGCCGCCAGCGCCGCCGACCAGACGGCAGCGGGGTGGATCACCACCCGATCGCTCGGCCCCACCAGCCACGTTCCCGCGGCCACCACGTGCACGGTGCCTCCGCCGGCGGCCATCGGCAAGCCGTGGTCGCTCGGCGCGGCCGGTGCGGGCGCCACCGTCACCGGCACGCTGGTCTCCGCCAGGTTGCCCGCCGCGTCGAGCGCCACCGCCGAGAGGACGTGCCCGCCCGGGGCCTCGCCGGCGGTGGGCAGCATCTGCTGCACCTGTCCGCGCCGGCGCGCCACCTCGCGGCCGTCGAGCAGGACCACCACCGTCGCCTCCGGCTCGTCGCTCGCGGCCTGCAGTCGGGCCGTGCCGTGCCACACCGCGCCCGCCGCCACACCGCAGGAGATCGCCGGCGCCACGGCGTCGCAGCCGAGGCAGGCCAGCATGGCGCGGCTGTCGTCCTCACCGGGCCGCTCCAGGAGCTGCGCCAGGAGGAGCGTGCGCGCCGCCTCCGGCTTGCCGCTCCCGGCTCCGCCGGCGCCAGCCCGCGTGCCCGGCGGAGCGCCTCGGCCGCCGCCTCCCACTCCTCGGCCGCCTCGGCCGCGTCGGCCACGCGCTCCCACGCCGGCCCGTCCCCCGGCCGCTCCTCCGCCGCGGCGCGCCGGCGGCGATACTCCACCTCGAGCTGCAGGACCGCCAGCCCATGACGCGCGGCGGCATCCAGCCCGGACAGCGCGGCGCCGTCGAGCCAGCCCTGCGCCGCGGCCAGGTCGCCTTTGTCCAGCGCCTCGCGCACCGGCCGGGCGATGCGCTCCTGCTCCGCCCGCGACCAGCGCGCGGCCAGGTCGGCCAGCAGCCAGTCGACCCGCGCCGGATCGATCGCCACCGGGCGAACGTCCTCCGCCAGCGCAGCCGCCGCCTGCCACTCTCCGGCCCTGGCCAGCCGGGCCACCTCGGCCAGGGACTCGAGCACCTCGGCCGGCTCGTCGGGCGAGCCCGCCTGCGCCAGCCAGCGCCGTGCCGTGAGGTCGTCCGGGAGCAACCGGCGGCACTCGGCCAGCGCCGCCCGCGCCGCACCCGAGCGGCCCAGGCGGTAGAGCCGGAGCGCCTCTTCGTAACGCTCGGCGTAGGCCCGCTGTTCGGCGGCGAACGGCCCGCCATCGCCGAACGCTTCCACGAGCGCCGGATGCGCCGCGCTCACGCCCACCAGGCGGCAGCGCCCCGGCAGATCAGGCGTGGCGCCAAGCAGCTCGCTCGCGTTGTCGGACGGCACCACCAGCACACGGATCCGCTCGCGCACGGCGGCGTCGACCTTGTAGCCCAGCCCGCCCACCGGCCGCACCTCGCCCTCGGCGGTGAGCAGCCCGGTGAGCGCCACATCCGTCCTGAGTGGCACGTGGAGGAGTGCCGACGTGGCGGCGGCGAAGATCGCCAGGCCGGCGCTGCCGCCCTCGAGCGTGGCGCCGCCGTCCTCGGCGATCACTTCCACGCCGTGCTGCGCGAAGGCCGCCGCCAGGCCGGGCACCGGCTCCCGGGCCAGCGCCTGCTCCACCTGCCGGAGCGTATCGAGGGTGTGCGCGTCGAGCCCTCCGGCCTGGTCGAAGACGAGCCGACCCGGCGTGGTGGTGAGGCTGGCCTGGAGCGGGAGCAGCTCGCCGCGCAGTGCGAACCCGCCCCCGACCTGGCTGGCGCGGACGCACAGTCCGTTGGCACGGCCGACCCTCAGCGCCGCGGCGGCCGGCGGCACGAGCACGGCCAGGCCGAGCCACGCCACACCGCGCACCACCCATCCAGGCCGTGCCCGCACCGCGTTCTCCGTGGGGTTCGACGTTCGCGCTCGGACGCGCGGTTCCTCGCCCACCGGTGGGGCTGAATGTGCTAGGGTAAGGGCAGCGCCGGGCCCGCCCGGCCAACGCCGTAGCGGCCCGCCGGGCCGGAAGGACAAGAGCGCCATGGAGCCGATTCGGGTCGGGTTCATCGGGGTGGGCCAGATCGCCAAGCACCACCTCAACACGTATGCCAACCTGCCGGGCGTCCAGGTGGTGGCCGCCTGCGACATCAACGAAGAGGAGCTGGCGCGCGTCGCGCAGCAGCACACGATCCCCTTCACCACCACCGACTTCCGCGAGCTGATCGCCCGCGACGAGGTCGAGGCGGTGGATGTTTGTCTGCACAACAATTTCCACGCGCCGATGACCATTGCCGCTCTGCAGGCGGGCAAGCACGTCTACTGCGAGAAGCCGATGGCCGGCGCCTACGTGGACGCCAAGGCGATGCTCGACACCGCGCGCGAGTGCGGCCGCAACCTCAGCATCCAGCTCGCCCAGCTCTACTCCAAGGAAACCAAGATCGCCAAGCGGCTGATCGACGAGGGGCAGCTCGGCAAGCTCTACCACGCGCGCACGGTGGGCCACCGGCGCCGCGGGCGGCCGTTCGTCGACGGCTACGGCACCGCCAGCTTCGTCCAGAAGCGCAACTCCGCCGGCGGCGCGCTCTACGACATGGGCGTCTACCACATCAGCCAGATTCTCTATCTCCTCGGGCGCCCGCCGGTCGAGCGCATCAGCGGCAAGACCTACCAGGAAACCGGCATGGACGCCGAGCGGCGCGAGACGTCCGGCTACGACGTGGAGGAGCTGGGCCTCGGCCTGGTGCGCTGCGCCGACGGCGTGACCATCGACGTGCTCGAGGCCTGGGCGATCCACCTCGCAGGGCTCGGCAGCAGTTGCGTGGTGGGCTCCAAGGGCGGCATCCAGCTCAGCCCCTTCAGCTTCCACACCACCCACTGCGACATCGAAATGAACGCCACCTTCGAGGTCGATTCCACCGACTGGCGCTGGCATCAGCTCGACCCGCTCCAGGCCTGCTACGACTCGCCCCAGGCGCACTGGCTGGCCGCGCTGCAAGGCAAGGTGGAGCTGCTCCCCACCGCCGAGATCGCCTTGCAGACCATGCTCATCAGCGAGGGCATCTATCTCTCCAACCGGCTGGGTCGCGAGGTCACCGCGGAGGAGGTGCTGACGCACTCGGTGTCGACGGCGGCGAAGGTCTGAGCGTGTGTCGGGCGGCTCCGAGCGTTCGGATTCCGGCCCCCTCTCCCGCCGGGA
Source organism: Armatimonadota bacterium (assembly GCA_016183835.1). Classification (GTDB taxonomy): domain Bacteria; phylum Armatimonadota; class UBA10988; order UBA10988; family UBA10988; genus JACPDV01. The sequence continues at coordinate 13,739 of JACPDV010000006.1, read as the reverse complement.
GAGGGTTGGGGTGAGGGCAGTGCGAGGCGTGACAAGAGCGCGGCAAGACCCTCACCCCAGCCCTCTCCCGGCGGGAGAGGGGGCCGGAGATGAACGCCAGGGCGCCCTCGGCTCCTACTACACCAGCGCCGACATCGCCGACTACCTGGCCGAGCGGACCATCGTGCCGTTCCTCCTCGACCACGCGCCCGGGGCGGCGGAGGCCGCGCGGCGACTGCTGCGCGCGCAGTCCGACCGCTACCTCCACGAGGCGCCGCGGCACGGCTTGGATCAGCCGCTGCCCGAGCCGCCCGCCGCCCGCCTGGACGAGCCGGCCCCGCCCGAGCTGGCGCTGCCAACGGAGACCTGGCGCGAGCTGCTGGCCCGGCGGCGGCGTCTCGACCGGCTCCGCGAGCGGCTGACCGGCCGCGAGCGTCGGGCGGCGAGGCGGACATGTGTGCCGAGGTGCTGGAGCGGCTGACGGTCCTCGACCCGACCTGCGGCGAGGGCGCCTTCCTGCTCGCCGCGCAGCGGCTGATCACGGAGCTGCTGGACGGTGTGCCCGACTCCAGGGCGAATCCAATGCCGCCGAACGACGGTAGGGGCGGGGTCTCCCCGCCCGTCTGCGGCCCGGGGTACCAACCGGGCCACAGCCCCGGAGACGGATGGGCGGAGGAACCCTGCGCCGGAGGGGACAGTCCGCAAGGGGCGAGCGGGTTGTACGGCGTGGACCTGAGCGCCGCGGTGCTGGAGGTCTGCCGTGAGCGGCTGGGCGGTGCCGCCAGGCTGCACCACGGCAACGCCGTGGACGACCGCGTGGCCTGGTTGCGCGCGTTTCCCGAGGTCTTCGAGCGCGGCGGCTTCGACATCATCCTCGGCAACCCGCCGTTCCTGGAGGCGCGGCAGGTGGCGTTTACGCTGCCACCCGGCCACCGCACGGTGCACGGCGCGTGCCTGGAGCGCTGCCGGGAACTGCTGCAGCCGGCCGGGCGGCTGGGGCTGGTGATGCCGCTGGCGCTGGTCGCCACGCGCCGCCTGGCGCCTGCGCGCGAACGGCTCGAGGCGGAGCGCAGCACCTGGTACGCCAACTTCGCCTGGCGCCCGGCAGGGCTCTTCCCCGACGTGAACCGGCCGATCACGCTGCTCCTCGCCGGCCCGCGTCAGGCCGCGCCGCGGACGTACACCACCGGCTATCGCAAGTGGACCGCCGCGACACGCCCGCTGCTGCTGCCCACCCTCGCCTACGTCGCCGCGCCGCGCCTGCCTGGCGTGCCGTGGGTGCCGAAGCTCGGCGACCCGCTGGAGCCGGAGATCCTCCGCAAGCTGCTGGGCGTGCCGGAGCGACTGGGCGAGGTGCTCTCGACGACGGGCGCGCGGCGAATCTGGTACCGCACCACCGGCGGGCTGTACTGGAAGGTCTTCACCGACTTCGCGCCGGAGTTCTCGTCGGCGGGCGTCGCGTCGGCCTCTTCGCGGCAGACGAGCGTGGGCGTGGCCGCCGACGTGCCGGTGGAGGCCGTGATCGCCGCGCTGAGCAGCCACATCTACTGGTGGTGGTACTCTTTGACAAGTACCTGTCGTGACAACAATCCGGCCGACCTGGCGGGCTTCCCGGTGCCCGGCCGCGCGCTGGCCGACCCAGAGCTGGCGCGGCTGGGGCGGGAGTACCTGGACGGCATCGCCGCGGGCAGTCGCCGGCTCGTGCGCGAGCAGCGGCAGACCGGGCACACGGTCACCCAGTCGTTCGTCATCCGCCGCTCGAAGCCCGTGCTCGACGCCATCGGCCGGGTCCTGGCGACGCACTACGGCTTCACGGACGCCGAAGCCGAGTGCATCGAGTGTTACGACATCAAATTCCGCCTGGGGGCTACAGCTCGATGATCGCCGGCCGGTCACCCACGCTCAGGGCGGCCGCGGCGATGCGGGTGGCCTCGATGCCTTCGTGCGCGCCGGCGATCGGCGCCTCGCCGGTGCGGCAGCATTCGAGGAACGAGTCCATCTGCTTGCGGAACCAGTCGTTCCCCGTGTCCGCCTCGAACTCGACCAGGTGCTCGCCGTCCTCCAGGTTGACCTTGAGCTGGTTGCCGCCGGGGAACATGATCGAGCCGAGCGGCCCGAGCACGTCGTGCGCATCGTCGGCCGGCACGCCGTAGCCGAAGCCCGGGAGCCCCCACGACCACATCAGCACCTGCTGGTCGCCGCTCGCGAAGTTGACGATCACCGTGCCCGTGTCCCACGCCGTGGTGCCGCTCTTCAGCTTGCGGATGTCGGTCACCACGTTGGCCGCCTCGCCGAAGATGAACCGGGCCCAGTCGTAGCTGTGCACCGCGCCGTCGATGAACGGCCCGCCGCCCAGCTCCTTGTCGAAGAACCAGGGCGTGGGCGCGCCGCTGCCGCCGCTCACCGAGCGCCACTGCACCGGCCGGCCGATCATGCCTTCCTGGATGATCTCCCGCAGTTTCAGCCACTCGTTGCAGAAGTGCCGGACGAAGCCGATCTGGAGCACCACGCCGGCCGCCCGGCAAGCCGCGTCCATGGCTTCGCAGTCGGCCACGCTCATCGCCATCGGCTTTTCGCAGAAGATCTGCTTGCCGGCGGCGGCCGCCTCCAGCACGGCCTCTTTGTGGAACCCGGTGGGGGTGCAGATCACCCCGGCGTCCACGTCGTCGCGCGCCAGCAGCTCCGTGCGGCTGGTGGTCCAGTGCGGCGTGGCGTACTTCTCGCAGTGCGCCTTGGCCGCCGCCTCGTTGACGTCCATGGCGCAGACGATCCGCGCATCATCGCGCCCCACCAGATGCGGCGCATGGGCGTGGTGGATCCCGCCACAGCCGATGAACCCGATCCCCAGCTTCGACATCGTGACCATCCTTTTCGGCCTGCCAATCGTTCGGTCCGCACACCCTCTCCCACCGGGAGAGGGACCGGGTGAGGGCTCGCCGCGCCGCCCACCCGCCGCCCTCACCCTAACCGTCTCCCGGGGGGAGAGGGGATCCGAATACGGTCCGACCTGCTACCGTGCTGCCCGCCGCCAGATCTCCCGCAGCGCCAGCGCCGCCGGCTTCGGGTTGCCCTCGAAGTCGAGGATCGACGTGTTCGCCGCGCACGGGAAGCAGTCGTGGCCGCACCACAACAGAATACCACCGCAGCGCGGGAAGCGGTCCTTGCAGGCGCCCACCACCAGGCTCAGCGCCCGCGCCTGCCGCGCCTGGCTCCAGGCGACGTAGGCCTCCAGCGTCTCGGGCGGCGTGCCGTGCTCCGCCTCGAACTGCGCCGCCTCGATCCACCACGTGCTGCCGCGCCGCCAGAGGTCGCTCTCGGGCGACACCGGCAGCACCGGCAGGTCGCCCGCGTAACGCCGGATCAGCTCCGCCGAGCAGGTCCCGGGCGAGCCGGTCTCCGCGCGGAAAAGCGCATCGTCCGCCGCGAAGAACGCCGCCCACTCGGTCAGGTCGTCCCACGGCTTCCACGGCCCGTGCACGTCCCAGTGGAGGCCCTGCCCGAACTCCTCTTTGGAGGCCCAGGTGCGCGGGCCCTGCGGCGTGGTGGGCAGGAAGCGCCGGCCCGGATCGTGCTCCGCCACCACCTCGCTCTGCCGCTTCAGCAGCGGGTGCGACAGGTCGCAGGGCACGGTGCGGCCGGTCTCGTCCACCCGCAGCAGCTCGTTGCCGCCGCACCACAGCAGGAGGCAGGCGTGGTGGCCGCGGCGGGCGATGTACTGCTCGAAGATGGCCGCCTGGTCGGCGATGCACTGCGGGTCCTCGGGCGGGTAGTTGTCGATCCCCGACGACGACAGCGGCGCATCCTGCCAGACGAGGATGCCCAGCTCGTCGCAGAGGTCGTAGAACCAGTCCCGCTCGAGGAAGCCGCAGCCGTTGACCCGCAAGCAGTTGGCGCCGAGGTCGCGGTAGGTCTCGATCCGGGTGCGGTAGTGCTCACGGGTGCAATCGGCGAAGTTCGGGAGGATGGGCGGGAAGTTGGCGCCCTGGAGGAAGACCGGCCGGCCGTTGACGGAGCACAGCCACGGGTCGGCGCCCTCGGGCGCGCCTTCGGTCGTGCTCCAGTCGATGGCACGAAAGCCGACGCGGCGGTCGATCCGGTCGTGCTCCGTGCCCAAGGAGTCCGTGAGCGACACGGTGAGGCGGTAGAGCGGCTGCTCGCCCTCCAGGTTGGGCCACCAGCGATCGACTGGGAGGTGGTTGAGCCGCAGTCCGGAGGCGAGCTCGGCAGGCCCAACCGAAACGGCTGTGGGACCGGCGCCCTCGCCGGTCGGTCGGCCACCGGCCGACGCCGTCGGAGCCGGGCGAGGGCGCCCGGCCCACACGAGCCCTGGCTCGCCGGCGGCACCGTCCGAGCCCACAGACGTCATGCGGATCGCGACTCGGTCGCCCTCCCCTGCCGCGACCTCGCCCCTGATCGCCAGCCACCCCCCGCCCGCGTCCACCCCCGTCCGGACGCTCAGCGCTCCCAACTCCCGTCCGTCGCTCACCTCCAGCGCGATCGCGTCCCAGATCCCGACTTGCACCAGCCGCGGGATCCAGTCCCAGGTGTAGTTGAAGCGCGCCTTCCACTCCTTGACCCGCGACGTCCACCCGAACTGACCCAGCCACCGCGGCGGCAGGTCGAAGGCGATGCGCAGCCGGTTGCCGCTCTCGGCCAGGTGCTCGGTCAGGTCGAACGCGTGCGGCCGGTGCGTTCCGACAAAGCCGCCCACCTCGTGCCCGTTCAGCCACACGCTGCCGCAGTAGTCCAGCCCCAGGCACACCAGCCGATGGGTGCATCCGGGTTGCAGCCAGTCGTCGGGCAGGTCGGTCTCGTAGATCCAGTGCCGGTTCTCGACCCATTCGCAGAGCCGGGCATCTAGGCCGACGTTCCAATCGGGGAGCAGGCCGGCGTCGCGCAGGGCCTGCTGCACCGAGCCGGGCACCGGCGCCGGGATGGGCGCCACCTCGGCGTCCGGGGTAACGCCGATCTCCATCGTCCGCACCAGGCGCCACAGCTCGGGCGTCCAGCCGGAGACGGTCCAGGGCAGGGCAGACAGATCGTGGCAGGACTTCACGGCACGGCTCCGGGCTCGCGGCGCATTCTAGCACGGCGGGGTCAGGGACTCCGGCCCGATTGCCAAGCTCCAGACGCGCCAGGCCGCGGTGGTGAGGTTGCGGCTGCGTTGAGTTGGAGCCGCGCCCGGGGACCCAGCCGCCTGGCGCTTTGGGGTAGACTTGCGGCGCACGGTCGCGGAGACGACTGGCATGCGGGACAGAGCGCCTTTGAACAAGGTCTACGCCGAGCGGCTCTTGGCCGTCCTCCTGGCAGGCGCGGTCGCCTTCGCCACCGCCCTCTTGGTCCCCCAGGTTGGGGTGGTGTTGTTGCGGCTGATCGTGGGGGGCGCCCTCGGTCTGGGCGTGCTTGTGCCCGTGACCTTGGTCTGCCGCCGCATCTTCGGCCCCGGTATGAGCCCCCCGGTCCACGATCCGGTCCTGCCGGCCAGGGACCAGGCGGAGCGAGCCGTGCTCCAGGTCGCGGCCGAGAACGACGGCTACGTCACGCCCGAGGCGGTAGTGCAGTGCACCAGCGGCCTGACCCTCCGTAGCGCCACCGACCTGCTCGAAGACCTCGCCTCCGCCGGGAGCTGCGAGGTCGAGTCCGACCAGGACGGCCGAACCGTGTACCGCTTCCGGACCGGCGTTGTCCCCGCTCGCGACGACCTGACCCCGGAGCAGTGGGTGGAGCAGTCCTCCCGTCGGCTCACCGGCGACGACAGCCAGCCGCTCGACGACCGCGCCGACGGTTAGCTATCCGCTCGTCGCCGTCTCCCCCGGAATCGACTGCACCCGAAGGGCACCCGCCTCCGGCGTCCAAGAGCGCGCCATGGACGGCACCATCCGGGCCGAGCTGGCTGCCATCGCCGAGTCCGAGGGCGTCCGCCTGCTTTACGCCGTCGAGTCGGGCAGCCGCGCCTGGGGTTTCGCCTCCACCGACAGCGACTGGGACGCTCGCTTCCTCTACGTCCGCCCGCGCGACTGGTACCTCTCGGTGGACCTGGAGCACCGCCGCGACGTGATCGAGCGGCCCGTCAGCGATGCCCTCGACATCAACGGCTGGGACTTGCGCAAGGCGCTCAAGCTGCTGCGCAAGTCCAACCCGCCGCTGCTCGAGTGGCTCCACTCGCCGGTGGTATACCTGGCCGAAGCAGAGGTCGTGGAGCGTCTGCGCGAGCAGGCGGAGGTCTACTACTCGCCGGTCGCCGGCTGGTACCACTACCTGCACATGGCCGAGGGCAACTATCGGGAGTACCTGCGCGGCGAGACCGTGCGGGTGAAGAAGTACCTCTACGTGCTCCGCCCGCTGCTGGCGGCGCGCTGGCTGGAGCGCCACGGCACGCCGGCGCCGGTGGAGTTCGCGCGGCTCGTGGCGGACGATCCGGAGCCCGCGGACGGCCCGGTGAAGGCAGCCGTCGCCGAGCTGCTGGCGCGCAAGATCGCCGGCGAGGAGCTCGACCGCGGGCCGTCGAGCCCGGTCCTGAACGCGTTCATCGAGTCCGAGCTGGAGCGGTTGCGCGAGGCCCGGCCGACTCCGCCGAGGGTGCCCGGCAACGAGCCGCTGAACGAGCTGTTCCGCTGGGTGCTGAGGTGGGCCTGGGAGTAGCGAACGGGGAGGGAACGGGCGGACGGCGGCGTATCCCGTCCCGGGTGGAAAGGCGAGCGCGTGATCCGGATCCGTGTGGCGGCGGACGATCTCAACCAGGTTCTGGCCCGATCGCCCAGGATGCCGATCATCTGGCGGGACGGCTGCTTTGTCATCACGCAGAAGGTCGGCCCGGTCGTGTTCATCCTCAAAGCCCTCGAGGAGGTCCGGACGCAGCGCGGGGTGCGGGTCGCCCGGGCCGCGGCCATGGCTTGTGCCGCCTTCGAGTCCAAGACCGAGCGGCAGATCGGTGACATGCTCTCCGGCGCCGGCCTGCCCTGGGACCTAGTCTGGCTGGAGCGCCGCGACGACGCCGTGCACGGCAAGGTAGGCACCATCAACCTCTCGCCGCGCACGCTCAACGAGTGGCTTGCCCGGCAGCCGTGGTTCGGCGCGACCGCCCTCAAGCTGAAGGCGGTGGAAGTCGATGCCGGCGGCTTCACGTTCGAGCTGACCCTCCAGCCGCGCGCGACCTAGAAGGAGAACCCCTTTGCCCGACAACGGCGACAGCGTGCTGCACCTCGATCCCACGGCCCTCAACGCCATCCTCCGCACGGCCCTGGCGGGCAAGGAGGATGTGTCGGCGGAGCTCGTCGACGGGCGGCTGGAGGTGCAGAAGGGCGATCTCCGGCTCACGGTCACCAGCGTGAAGCTGGACGAGGGCGGGCTGGAGGTGCGGCTGCGGCTGGCGTGAGCCGGCGGGAGAGAGCGATGACATCGCGCGAGCGGATCCGGGCCATCGTGACCGGTGAGCTGCCCGACCGGGTTGGCGTCTACGAGCACTACTGGGGCGAGACCATCCCCGCCTGGCGCGAGCAGGGCTTTCCCGCCGACCGGGGGCCAGACAGCCTCTTCGGCCACGACCTGATCGAGCTGGGCAGCGTCGACGCCACGCCGCTCCGCGGCTACTCCGAGGTGGTCGAGGAGGACGAGCTGCGGCGCGTCACCAAGGACGGCCGCGGCGCCACGATGCGGCTCTGGAAGGCGCGCTCCGGCGTGCCCGAGCACCTGGGGTTCGACTGCGTCACGCCCGAGATCTGGAAGGAGCGCTACCGCGAGCCGCTGCTCAGCCTCGACCTCGCGCGGATCGACCGGGACAACCTGAGCAAGGCGCTCGACACCCAGCTCGGGGGCGACAAGTTCGTCTGCCTCAACAGCGGCTTCGTCTACGAGTGGATGCGCGGCAGCCTGGGCGACGTGGTGATGCTGGAGAGCATGTACCTGGAGCCGGAGTGGATCCACGACTTCTGCCGTGTCTACACCGACTTCCACAAGGAGCACTTCGCCTGGATCTTCGACAACCTGGCCCGGCCCGACGGCATGTTCATCTACGAGGACCTGGGCTTCCGCAACGGGCCGTTCATGCGGCCGGCGCAATACGCGGAGATGGTGCAGCCGTATCACACGGAGCTGGTGAGCTTCTTCCACGACTACGGCATCCCGGTGATCCTGCACTCCTGCGGCGACGTGCGGCAGCTTTTCGACCACCTGGTGGAGAGCGGCTGGGACTGCCTGCAGCCGATGGAGGCCAAGTCGGGCAACAACGTGCTCGCGTTCGCCGACCGGCTCGACGAGCTGGGCCGGCGGATGGGGTTCATGGGCAACATCGACGTGACGGTGCTCAACACGGGCGACCAGGCGCGCATCCGCCACGAGGTGGCGAGCAAGGTGGGCGAGTTGGTGCGCAGAGGAATGGGTTACTGCTTCCACTCCGACCACTCGGTGCCGCCGGACATCAGCTACGAGAGCTACAAGCTGGCGTGGGAGGTGGCGCGGGAGGTGGGGGTGTACGGCGGCAGCTAGCGCGGCGGCTGGAGACACTCCGCCGCCTCGTGCAGCAGCGCCTCCGCCGCAGCGGCCGTGTCCGCCTCGGCGCTCACCCGCACCACCGGCTGCGTGCTTGACGGCCGCGCCTGGAGCCAGCGGTCGGGCCACGCCGCCGTCACCCCGTCCAGGAGGCTCGTCACGTTCCCTTCGTACAGCCGCTGCAACCGGCGCATGGCGGGCGGCACCTCGCGCGGCTGAAACTCGAGCACCGTCCGCGCCACCGCATAGACCGGCATCGTCGCCCGCATGTCGCTCAACGTGCCGCCCTCGTCAGCCAGCGCCTCGAGCACCAGCGCCATGGCCACAAAGCTGTCGCGACAGGGATTGATCGCCGCCGCGATCACGCCGCCGTTCTCCTCGCCGCCGATGGCCGCGCCGCGGGCCAGCATCGCCTCCACCACGTGGCTCTCGCCCACCTTGGTGCGCACCACCTCGGCCCCGGCCTCGGCCGCCAGATCGTCGATCATCCGGCTGGTGGCCACGTTGACCACCACCGGCCCGCCCCACCGCCGCAGCCCGTGCCGCACGCACAGCGCCACCGTGCAGCCCTCGTCGAGCATCTCGCCGCTCTCGTCCACCAAGGCCACCCGGTCCGCATCCGGATCCTGCGCGAAGCCGAGATTCGCCCCGCCGGTGCGCACCGCCTCGGCCAGCTCCCCGAGGTGCTTCGCGGGCGGCTCGGCGCCGGGCTCGGCGTTGAGCATCACCAGGTCGCAGCCGAGCGCCTCCAGCAGCTCGCGAGTGGCCGACGATCCCGCGCCGTTGGCGCAGTCGGCGACCAGTTTGAACCGCCGGCCGCGGATCCGCTCGACGTTCACGTGTCGCAGGACGGTTTCGCGGTGGCGCGCGGTGGCGGTCTCATCGCGGCGCACGCCGGCGATGGCCTCGGCCGGCACGCGCGGGTAGGCGCCCTGGTGGTAGAGGTCGGTCAGCTCCGCCGCCTGGTTGGGCCGCAGGACGATCCCCGACGGACCGAAGAAGCGCAGCGCGTTCCACTCGGGCGGCTGGTGCCCAGAGGTCACGCTAACGCCGCCGAAGGCGCCGCTCGCCCTCACGAAATGCTGCAGCACCGGGCTTGGCGCGATCCCCAGGTCCACCGGCGCGCAGCCGACGCTGAGCAGGCCGCTGATCGCCGCCTGCTTGAGCATCTCGCCCGACGGGCGCGTGTCGGTGCCGACGACGATGGGCCCGGCGCCGCAGTAGGTGCCGAAGGCGGCGGCGTAGGCGGTCACCACCTGCGGGGTGAGCGACTCGCCCACCACGCCGCGCACGCCGGTGGCGCCGATCTTCAGAGACAGGGCTTCAGGCATCGTCTGCTCCGCCAAGCTGTTCCATCGTGAACTCCACCCAGGTGTCATTGCGAGGAGCGCAGCGACGAAGCAATCGCGTCCACGCGCTGCCAACGAGATTGCTTCGTCGGCAGACCTCCTCGCAATGACGGGCTCGTGCTGTCGAGTAGCCCTATCCACCCTCATGCCCGAACGCCACGCGCCGGGCGAAGGTCAGGGCGGCCTCGTGGATCGCGTCCGCCCGCTCCGCCGTGTCCGCCTCGGCGATCACCCGCAGGAGCGGCTCGGTGTTCGACGCGCGGACGTGCAGCCAGCCATCGGGCCAGGCCACCCGCACGCCGTCCGAAGTGTCCGGCGCTTCCGCCGCGTGCCGGTCTCTAAAGGCCTCCACGCAGCGGTAGACCAGGTCCGGCGGGCAGGCCAGCTCCGACTTGCGCACCGCAAACGCCGGGAGCTGCGCCACCAGCTCGGCCAGTCCGGCGCCCGTGGTGGCCAGCGTCTCGAGGACCACGCCCAGCGTCAGGAGCGCGTCGAAGGTCATGGTGGCCGGCAAGATCGCCACGCCGCCGCTCCCCTCGCCGGCCAGCACCGCCTCCTCCGCCACGCCACAATCCACCACGTAGCCCTCGCCCACCGGCGTGCGCTGCACCTGCTGACCGTAGCGCGCCGCCACCGCCTCCACCATCCGCGAGGTGGAGTGGTTGGTGACCACCAGCCCGGGCCGCCGCTCCATGCGGTTGAGCGCCGCCAGGGGCAGGGCGTATTCCTCGGACAGCGGCCGGCCCTCGGCGGTGACGAAGCCGATCCGGTCGCCGTCGACGTTCACGGCCGCGCCCAGGTCGGCGCCGAGGTAGCGGGTCAACGTGGCGAGCTGCCGCATGTTGGCCGCGGTCGGGGCGGGCAGGTGGGCGAACTCGCCGCTCGGCTCGTCGTTGAGCGGCACCAGCTCGCACCGCAGCGCCGCCAGGAACCGCGCGGCGAGCGGCGCGCAGCTCCCGTTGCAGAAGTCCACGGCCACCCGGAACCCGCGCGCCCGGATCGCCTCGCCGTCCAGGGCGGCGAGGAGATGCTCGAGGTAGCGCTCCTCCACCTCCGGCGCCGCGGCGGGCGGGAGCATTGCCTCGGCCGGGGCCAGGCGGTAGGCGGCGGCGTGGTAGACGTCGAGCAGCTCCTCGCCGGCCACCGCGTTGAGCAGGAGACCGTCCGGGCCGAAGAACTTGAGCGCGTTCCAGCGGGCGTCGTTGTGGCTGCCGGTGATGGCGATCCCGCCGCCCGCGCCCAGCTCCCGCGCCGCGAACGAAGCCAGCGGGCTGCTCCCCACCCCCAGGTCGATCACCTCGCAGCCGCCCGACAGCAGCCCGGCCACCACCGCCGCGCGGATCATCTCCGACGAGCGCCGCGTGTCGCGCGCCACGGCCACGGCCTCGCCGCCGCACCAGGTGGCGAAGGCGCAGGCGAAGTCCACGGTCAGCTCGGGCGTGAGCCCCGAGCCCACCACGCCGCGCACACCGCCGGGGCTGATCTTCAGCTCGCGCATGGCGCCTCCCCGTCGCGCGCCAGGCACTCGCGCGCCTGCGGCCGAAACGCCCGGAGCCGCTCGAACAGCGTCAACTGCACCAGCGCGCGCACCTTGTTGAGGTCGCGCGGATCCGTGGGTCCCAGCACGAAGTAGCTGTCGCCGCGGAGGTAGTCGGCGAGGAACCGCACGCCCAGCTCGAGTGCGATGATCTCCACCGCCTCGGGCATCAGGGCGATCTCGTCGGGCGTCGCCGCGCCGGCGCCGGCGAGGAACCCGCGGGCGAGCGCCTCGTACACGTCGCGCTCCACCTGCACCCGCGCCAGGTCGCGCTCCTTCTCGCCGGCCACGTTGACCAGGCTGCGCACCATGTCGCCCCAGTCCACGAGCCAGGTGAGCGGCATGATGGTGTCGAGATCGACCATCGCCTTGACCCGCCCCGTGTGCGTGCTGAAGAGGAAGTTGTCGAGCTTGGTGTCGCCGTGGACGGCCACGGTGCGGATCCGCCCGGAGGCCATGGCGTTTACGAGGGTAAGGGCGAACTCGGCGTTGTCGCGGGCGAGGGCGATGGCCGGCTGCAGCTCCAGGTCGTCCATCCGCCGCCGGTACTCGCGGTCGGAGAGGTGGACGAGGAAGTGCTGCTGCGTGCTCTCACGGACGATCGGGTCGGTGGGGAGGAAGGCCCCGGCCTCCTCCAACGTACGGTGCCCGGCGAGGACGCTCAGGAGCTGGTTGTAGTAGACGCGCGTGTCGTGGAAGCCGGGCAGCGGGCTGGAGAGGCGGGAGGTATCGACGCTCGCGGTGTAGTTGCCGAACAGGGCGAGCCCGCGGCCGGCCTCCCCGGCGACGCGCCCGCGCTCGGCGGGGTCGGCGATCTCGCCGAGAGACTTGTAGGTCAGCGCGTCGGGAATCAGCTTCATCAGGCGCCAGACCGTGGGCCCGCGGCGGCTCTGCAGCTCGAGGTACGGCTCGCCGGAGCGGAGCGGGAGGAGCGTGATGGCCTCCCACTCGGGATCGGTGACCCCGCGCAAGCGGCACGCCTCCTGGGCGGCGAGGGCGGCCATCATGGCGGCCATGACGCTGTGCGGGCGGACGAAGACCTGATGGTTGATGCGCTGGAGGAGGTACTCGCGCGGCTCGCCGCGGCCGGCGTGGACGAGGAAGGTATGCTGGTTGATGTTGCCCTTGGCGGCGAAGTCGAAGACTTCGAGCGGGGTAGCGATGTTGAAGCGGGCCGCGACACGTGTGGCCAGGGCGAGCGGGGACTCGGCGAATGTCTGGTCCATGGACAAATGCTCGGCAGGTCGGGATTGGACGGGAAGGAACACGATCCTCCTGGCAGCGCAGGCCGAGGAGACCGATGATGACGATGAAGCCTGACGACCAACTCCGCCGGCCGGACAGCCGCTGCGAGGCGCTCGCCTTGCGGTACGAGGTGCGCATCGTCCCGGACGACTACCTCGGCTTCCGCGGCCTCATTCCCGCCTTTGCGGACGAGTGGGGTGTCGGCGGAACGCCGGCAGAAGCGCTGGCCAGCGCCTACGACGCGCTCTGTTTGATCATCGACCACCACCTCACGCACGACCTGCCGCTGCCGCCCGCCCCCGAGCCGGCGACGGCCGCCTGAGTGCCGCATGCGGCACCGGACGCGGAGGGGTGCCCTCCAGCGTTCACCCGGAAACGGGGTCAGGCACCTCCGGCGGACCTGCGGAGCCAGACGCCGTTTCCTCTTGCTTGCGTCGGGGGCGCCACCTGCGCTATCGTTCCCCCCCGACCGGAGCATCGCCCATGTCGTTCGCCGCTGCGCTCGCTGACACCCTCGCCGACCTCCGCCTCCGTGTCCGGGCCGAGGACGACGCCCTCGACCGGCTCGCCGCCGAGCTCGACTTCGCCCGCCGGCTCGCGGTTGCCCGGCCCGACCGCCGCGAGGAGTGGGAGGCGCTCCTTCAGCAGGCACTGCAGGCCGCCGCCGAGAGCCCCGATCCCGTGGCCGCCGCCGAGGCCGTGCTCGCCCCGCTCTCCCCCGCGTGCAAGGCCTACACCATCCACTGCGCCGGGCATGCCCACATCGACATGAACTGGATGTGGAACTGGCCCGAGACCGTCGCCACCACCAACGACACGGTCACGACGGTGCTCCGCCTGATGCGCGAGTTCCCGAGCTTCTGCTTCTCCCAGAGCCAGGCCTCGGTCTACCAGATCCTCAGGGACTACCTGCCCGAGCTCTGGGACGAAGTGAAACAGCGCGTCGCCGAGGGGCGCTGGGAGATCACCGCCAACCACTGGGTCGAGGGCGACAAGAACCTGGCCTCCGGAGAGACCCTCTGCCGCCACCTGCTCTACACCAAGCGCTTCTTCGAGCGCGAGATGGGCATCCCCTACGACCGCGTGCTGATCGACTGGGAGCCCGACACCTTCGGCCACTGCGCCACGCTCCCCACCCTCCT
>JACPDV010000308.1 GCA_016183835.1 Armatimonadota bacterium | reverse complement strand
GTAGGCTTCCGCGTCCGCGGCGTCCACGCCGGCCACGGGGTGGTCGAGCAGGTGCGCGGGCGGATCGGCGCCCGGCCACACCCCGGGGCGCCGGTGCCCGGTGGCCTGCACGAAGGCCAGGTAGTCGCGGTGGGTCACCGGGCAGCGGTCGATCCGGTAAGCCGGCAGGACGACCGACCGCTGCGGCACCTCGCCGGCCAGCCAGCTCGGGTGGTGGCCGTACTGCTTCGCCAGGGCGGCGGCCTGCTCGGGCGCGGTGCCCTGGAGGAACGGTCCGGCGGGGATCAGGATCATGGCTTCGGCTTGTCCCCCGGCGCGCACGGCCCCCGCCAGCACAGCCGTGCCGGCGGCGCGTAATAGCTCTCGCCGGGTCAGCTCGGGTCGGCTCATGCGCGTGCCTCGCTGGCGGAGCAGGTTCGCGGGCCGGCCGGCCTCACCTCTGCGCGCTCAGCCGCCGTCGAGCCAATGATCCACCGCACCCCTGGCCCGCAGCGCTCGCCAGGCTGCCGGGTCGGCAAGGAGCAGGCGGCGGGCCAGCGGTGCGTAGCGGCGGATCCGATGCCGGAGCGCCGCGGCGAAGGAGAGGGGCGAGCCCCCGAGCCGCTCGGCCATCCGCCGCCCGGTGCGGCCCACCCCTCCGGGGTCGGGCGCCGTGCCGATCACCCAGGGCGCTACATAAGGCACGTCGCTCTCGACCAGCTTGCCGACCAGCGCGGTGATGTCATCGGACGGCAGGTCGGTCAGCACGGCCTCGGGCACGGCGGCGCCGAGCCACCGGTGGGCCAAACCGAGGGCCAGGCCCACCCCGCGCGACCAGCCTCGGTCGCTCGCCCGCCGCGTCAGGGCATCCCAGTCCAGGGCGGCGCCGAAGCGGTCCACGGTGGCGGTGATGTCGGCCACGGGGCGGAGGTCACGCGAGAACCGGTCGGCGTAGGCCAGGTGGACGCAGAGGTGGAGCAACAGCTCCTCAGGCCCCAGCGCGCGCGCCGGGGCGCCGGCCACGGTGACGGGCACGCTCGTCTCCCACAGCTCCGCCGGGCGGACGTGCGCGGCGTACGCCGTCGCGGCGATGTGCCAGTGGACCTCGACGGCCGCCGCCGCGCCCGGCCGGAACGCCGGCGGGAGGTGATGGCGCCCCTCCCACGTGGCGGCGGAGCCCCGCCAGCCCGGCAGCCGGTAGCCCAGCTCCGCCAGCACGCGGCCGGCTGCGCCGAGGCGGTGGCGCGGCACCAGCAGGTCGAGATCACCCACGGGCCGCGCCCCCGGGTTGGCGTAGACAGCGTCCACCAGATAGGCGCCTTTGAGCACGATCACAGGGACTGCCGCCGCCTCGCAGGCGGTGAGGATCCCCCGCAGCTCGTGCTTGACGCGCGTGTTCTGCGCGATGGTGAGGAGGCTGATCTCGCGCAGCTTGGCCACTGTCTCAGCGGGCAGCAGGGCCGCGAGTCCTCTCCGTCGCAGCCGGTCGAGGAGGAGCGCACCCAGTCCGTGGCGCTCCGCCAGGCAAGCCAACGCGGACCAGTCCAGGGCATCGCCGTCGGGGCGCCAACCCGGTTGAAGCGGTGGACTCTCCGTCCGTAGAAGATCCAGCAACGACCGCTGCACGGCTGCCGGCGTAGGCCGAGAGCGCGCGGCGAACTGCGCGATCACCGTGTACCCCTCGGCGCCGGCTTCGCCGAGCAAGACCTGGTCGCCGCAGCGCAGCCACGCGTGGGCCTGGATAGGATCGGGCGTGCCGTCGCCCGGTGCCACGCCGAGAGTCAGCGTCGCAGGCATCCGCCGTCGGCGCAGCATGGCCGCTCCGGCGAGCGCGGAGACGAGGCAGGTCGGTTGGAACGGCACGCGCGCTGCCGCGCCGCGCACTGCCCAGCCCACGCGCTCCGCTCCCGGCGCCGCGGGCTCCCGGCTTGCCTCCTGCGCCGCGGCGAGACGCAGCCGGGCCAGCAGCCGGCGCAGAGGGATCCGGCCCACCGCGAGCCCCATCACGCCCAGCCACAGCGCCGCCTCGAGGAGCAGCCACCGGTCGCTCCACGACCTCCCGCGGAGCTTGGCCAGGTCACCCCTCCGCCACATGCACCAGGCCCTCCGCCTCGATGTCGGCCAGGAACGGCAGCACGTCTGAGGCGATCTCCTCCGGCGTGGCCGCGTACTCCACGCTCAGCTTGCGGCACAGCTCGCCGACCTCGTGCGGCTCGGCCAGCAGCTCCCAGATCCGCCGGCCGACCTGATCCAGGCCGCAGTAGTGGTCGGTGGCCAGGCTGAGGACCACCATCTCCTCGTCGATGGGGGCCGTCATCAGGCTCTCGTCGCGCACCAGCCGTGTCTTCAGATCGATGGTCATGCCCCGCCCTCCAGATAGCCGAACCGCCGCATCATCGGCGCGTGGGCCGCGACAATACGCTGTGCGATCTCATCCGGCAGCTCGTCGCGCCAGCCACCCACCTCACCCCGGCGAAAGAACCGGTCGGTGCCGCCGGCCGGCCGCTCGCGGAAGCCGTGCGCCTCCTCCTGCCGCCGCAGCTCGTCGAACCCGGAGAAGGCCACCGCTCGGCGGACGCGTTCGGCGTCGAAGGCCAAGCCGATGAAGCGTACCACGCCGCCGAACACGCCGCACGGGTCGGCCCGCAGGTCTTCGTACCGCACGGTGTGCACCGGCAGGCCGGATTCGTCCACCCAGCTCCGCACGTGACCGGTCCAGCAGCCCATGCGCTGCCGGAGCTGGTCCGACAGACCGCCCAGCGAGCGCGCCAGGGCCATGCCCGGGTCGTTCAGCCGGGCCGCCGACTCCTCGATCCCGAGGCCCCAGTGGTTGGCGCACGAGGCCACCAGATCGAGCGGGTTGCGGAGGATGTAGACCACCCCGGCGGTCGCCTCGGCGGGGAACATCGGCTCGCCGCGGTCGGTGCGCCGCCAGGCGTCGTGACACTTCATGGGGTGCACGTCCGGCGCCTCGCGCGCCAGGCAGCGGTAGACCCCGGGCCGCAGCCGGTCGATGCACTCGTCGTCCAGGGCAGACGCCTCCACGCCGGCCCACTCGTCGAACCAGGCCCGCGAGCTGGCCGTCGGCCCGCCGTCCAGCTCATCGATGTCCGCCGGTTCCGGCGCGTCGCGGCGGTAGTTGGTGAGCAGGGCACGCATCCAGGTGTTGCCCGACTTGGGGTAGGAGGCGAGCCAGACGATCTCACCCATCGAGCAGGGCCTCCGCCACGGCGTCGGCGGTCCACGTTCCCGCCGGCCGCTCGAGCCGGTAGACCGGCACCGCCGCCGACAACGCACTGAGGAGCGGGAAGTGCGCGGGATGCTCCGCCGGGAGCAGCGGCCCGTAGATGCAGTCTTGGAGCGCTTCGAACGCCGCGCTGCCGGTGAGCCGCTCGACCCGCAGGTCGCTCCCCGCGTGGGTGCCGAGCTGGTAGAGCGCGCGCAGCGGCGACGGCTCCGACGCCATCGCGCTCCCGGCCGGCACGCGGCCTCGTCGGTGAGGTGGAAGCACGGCACGCCGGGGAGCACTTCGACCGCGCCATCGGTACCGCGGCGGAGCGCTGTCACGTCGTCCGCCACCATCCGGCAGCCGCGGTCGAGGAGCGCCGCCAGGGCCGTGGACTTGCCCGCGCCGGACGCACCCGAGACCGCCACGGCGCCCCGCGGCGTCACGGCGGTCGTGGCGTGGAGCACCATCAGCCCGCGCTGCCGAAGCACGGCCGCCATCACGGCGGTCAAGAGCCAGAAGACGATGCGCTCGGCTTCCGCAGCCGGGTTGCGGTGCACCGTCACGCGGTCGCCGTGCTCCACGAGGAACCGCGCCGCCCGCGGCCCGCCACGGAACAGGAATCGGCCGGGGAGCGCGTCCCACTGATCGGCCCGGGCCGCGGGGTGGGGCAGGGCGCGCGGCACGTCACCCTCGGCGACCACCACGTCGGCGAGCCCGTCGTCCGGCGCCGACTGCAGCGCCGAGCAGGGGAAGGCGCAACTCCACCGCAGGCCGAAGGCGGAGTACGTCCAGGTCATCGGCGGCCCCCGGCAAGCAGTTCGGCCAGCACGTCCACGCTCCACTGCCCACGCGGGCGGGAGAGACGCTGGATCGGCACCGCGGCCGCCAGCCGCGCCGCGTTCGCGAAGTGGGTCACCGGGTCCCGGAGCGCGTCGGCGATGTGGGTCTGGTAGACAGCGAGGTTGATTGCCTCGATCCGCTTCGCGCCACCCCGGCAGCCATTGCTGCCCGCCGCCTCGACCCCGAGCCGCTCCGCCGCTTCCGCCCAGAG
Source organism: Armatimonadota bacterium (assembly GCA_016183835.1). Taxonomy (GTDB): domain Bacteria; phylum Armatimonadota; class UBA10988; order UBA10988; family UBA10988; genus JACPDV01. Next base: position 16,336 of record JACPDV010000308.1, on the reverse strand, counting down.
CGTCACCTCGGCGCTCATCGGCCAGACCCACGGATTGCCTTGTGCATCGAACCGCACGACCGCCAGCTCGTCGGCCAGCGCCGTCCAGCCGCGCTGCAGCAAGGCCATGAGCAGCGTCGACTTCCCCGCGCCGGAGCTGCCCGCCAGCAGCACCGCGCCCCGCTCGTCCGCCGCCGCGGCGGCGTGGAAGGCCAGGATCCCGCGCTGGTGAAAGAGCGCCGCGAGGGGCGTCAGCCGGAGGAACCGGTCGATCTCAGCCGGGTCGTCGGTGACAGCGTCGATGGCTACGGTCGTGCCCCGGCTGACGAGGTACCGCGCCACGTCGGGCACCTCGATCCACAACTCGCCGGGAGCGGCCTGCCACAGCACGCCGCGGGCCGTGGTGCCGGCGAGTCCCGACGGCACGGGGCCATGGGCGATCTCGAACTCGCAGCCGGCCACCGTCACGTGCACGTCCCGTTGCTCCGCAGGCTGAGCGGATCGTCCGCCGCGTTGCAGAAGAGTCCTGCCATGATGCCACGGGTCAACACCGTGATGGCCAGGGCGAACGCCCGCGGGGTGTCAGCCGTACGAATCATCTCCCACGCCCGACGCATCCGCGGCAAGCTGACGAACTCCGCGCCGCGGCCTGCCTCGATCTCGTCGAGGGCGGCCTCCACCGCGGCGGCCGAGTCGCGCAGTCGCGGCACCAGGTCGCCCGCCTGCCTGCCGCGGTTGCGGTTGAGGCGGACCTCGTCGGGCAGCCGGCCGGCCATCGCCGCCCGGATCAGCCACCGATCAAGACCCGTCTCTCGCTCGCGGAAGATGTGGTCGGGCACGGCGAGGCAGTACTCGAGCACTCTCGCATCGGCGGTGGGATCGGCTCGTGGCACCCCGGCCGCAGCCGCCGACTCGGCGTGCCGGTCACCCACGACCGTGTCTGCGGGCCGGAGGATGCGCAGCCGCATCGCGAGCGCACTGCGCGCCGGCAGCACCTCCGGGTCGGCCAGCAGCCGCTCCAGCAGGTCCAGCCGCCGGGCCAGCTCGGGGTGCACGGCGCTCGTGTCGAAGACCTCCTTCCGCCGCAACTGCCCGCGCCTCAGCCAGGCCCGCGCCAGCGTCGGCGGCAGGGCTCGCTTCACCCGTTCGCCGACCGCCCGCCGCCACCCGGACCGCCGCAGCACGGCGAAAAGCGGCTCACGGTGCGGGTCACCCGTCCAGGAGATTCCGGCGTTGCCCAATTGGCCCGTGAGGAGCACGCGGCAGCCACGCTCGCGCGCCGCATCGGAGACCGCCTGCATCCAGTAGTAGTTGCCTGCGGCGTGGCCCGGCTCCAGCGACTCCGCCAACTGGCGGCGGATCGCCTGGATTGGGCACGAGCCGGCCGCGTCCACGGCGACGTGGTCCACATTGCCCGCATGTCGCACCGTGGCGCGGGCGAACGGCAGCTCGTCGCCGAAGCGAGCACCGACGAACGGCCGCGTGTCGTACACCGGCACGGAGGTGAACGCCGTCAGGCGCTGCCCGCGCTCGGCCAGGATCTTTGCGGCCGTGACAGTTACCGAGCTGGAGTCGAGCCCGCCGCTGAGGGTCACGCCGTTGCCGTCGTCCGCCAGCCGGTCGGCCACGGCGCGGTCGAACACCTCGCGGAACCCGGCCACGTAGTCCTCGCGACGAGACAGCTTCTGCTCGGGCGTGTCCTCGAGCCGCCAGTAGCGGCGCACTTCCAGCCGGTCGGGCGTCACGGTGAGGCAGTGTGCCGGCGGGAGGCGGCGCAGCTCATGGTAGGGGGTGCGCTCGCCCGCGCCCGACGGCCAGGTGACCAAGACCTGCGCCACGAACAGCTCGTCGAGGGTCAAAGGGCCGAGGTCGAGGGCCAGGAGCGCGGCGCGGCTGGAGGCGAAGGCGAACACGCCCGCTCCCGCTCGGTAGTAGAGCGAGGTGATGCCGAGCCGGTCGCGGGCGACGAAGAGCCGCCTCTCGTCGCGCCGCCAGGCCGCGAGCGACCAGTCGCCGTGGAGGTGGAGCGGACAGTCTTCACCCCACCGGAGCCACGCCAAGCGCATCAGCTCGTGGTCGGATGGCCGGCTGCCCTGGAGGCGCAGCTCAGCCGCCAGCTCAGGTCGGTTGTCCAGCCTGCCCGCCGCCACGAAGGCCCTGCCGGCGTCAGTGTCCAGGTGGGGCAGGGCAGGCTGCATGCCGGTCCCGCGCGCCTGACCCAGACCGATGGGACCCTCGCCGACCAGGGCGCTTTCGCCCGGTGTCCATTCCGGTATCGCGGCGAACAGGGCGCCCAGCGACGACTCGCTGACAGGGCCGCCGTCGCGCCGGAAGATCCCGCCGATGCCCGGCATCGCTCACCCTTCGCCGGCAGACCCGCCCCACGCCCCGCACCGAGGACGAGGATACGGCACCATGCTACGCGCAGATGCGTCGGCCGTTGAGGCGCCGTGCGCCATGGCCCGCCCCCTAGACGCTACTGTGTTGCGCGGCCCATCGATCGCAAGCCGTCCACCCCTAGTACCTACTTGATGGTGGAGACGATGCTGTCGATGAAGCTGCCGGCAGATATCAACGTCCGCCGGACGTCGATCCGCTTGAGTGTCGGAGGCCGCCAGGGCGCCTTCTGCGTCCCGGTCTCGAGGACCGTCTCGAGCGGGTCGGGCAGGGATTTCGTCGCGCCGTGCTCCGGCTTGTACATCGCTCCGTCACCTCTCCGGGGAGTGTACTGCCGGGGCACGGTGGCCGTCAAACGGCAGGGTTAGACAGGCGAGGTACCCACGCCTAGTCGGTGCGGCCGGCGCTGTCGATGCCGGTGCCGGCCAAGGCGAGCGTGCGCCGCAGCTCGATCCGCCTCGCGGTCGGGGGCTGCCAGGGCGCCCGCTGCGGCTCGGCCTCGTGAAGGGTCTCCCCCTGTTCAGGCCGGGGTGCCATCGTGCCGTGCTCCACGTCGTGCATGGCTACGCCACCTCTCGGCAGAGTGTACCGTCGGAGCCACGCCAGCGTCAAACCGCACCAGAATGCGGGAGCTGTGCGCGGCACGTGCGTGGCCCGAGGAGTGGCGGCCCACCCACTGTCAGTCCGCTACTTGAACGAACTGCCGGAGAAGCCGTCGATATTGGTGCCCGGACTTAGCAGGGTCCGCCTGACCTCGACCCGTGTGAGCGTCGGCGGTGTCCACGCCTTCCGTTGTGAATCGTTCTCCCGCTCCGGCTCCACCACTTCCGGCTCGCGTCCGCACGCAGTAAGTTCGGCCTCGTTCATGCCGGCCCCACCTCTGGAAGCAGTGTAACACCGCCGGCGGCTGCCGTCAGCCGGCCAATCTGACACGACCGTGGGTCGCGGCCGGCCAGAGGGCTGGCGCGAGAGAACGGCGTGGCGCCGCCCACCGCCGCCGCCAAGCCACGCCCCACCGCCCGCCGGCCCGCGGGCCGGCGGCGCCTCGTTGACAACGGCCGAACCACAACAGCCGGGCTATGTCGGCAAGCTGCCTGAGAAAGCATCGATCGCGGTGCCCGGACTGCCCAACGTGCGTCTGACTTCCACCCGCGTCGCCGTCGGCGGCTTCCAAGGCATCCGTCGCGGCTTGGATTCCTGCCGCGTCGCGACGCGGCCCTCGATGGCCTGCGGTTGGCTGCGTTCACGGTCATCCATCGCTGCCCCTCCTCGGGGTGCAGTCTGGCGCGCCCCTCTGGGGTCGTCGGCCGGATCGGGTTACGCCTTCGACTGCACCCGCACTTGCGTCCCGGTCCGCGCCGACTCGTAGATGGCGTCCATCAGCTCGCTCTGGATCACCCCGTTGATCGGGTTGGTCCGTGGCTGGTCGCGGCCGAGGATAGCGTCGATGAAGTTGTCCACCGGGTTGCCGCCCTGGCCCACCACGGGTGGGTACTTGATGGCGCCCACGCCGCGCTTCCAGACGCGGATCCAGCTACCGCCCCAGCCGTCCACCTCCACGCGCCCATCGCTGAAGATCATCGTCAGCCCGGCGCCGCCGTCGCTGCAGTTGCCCGAGATGGCGATGTTGGCCATGCAGCCGTCCTGGAAGCGGATGTTGACCGTGCCGTTGATGTCCACCGGCGTGTCGAGGTTGTCGACGAAGGCGTGCACGTCGGCCACCGGCTGCTCCACCAGCCAGACCAGGCTGTTGAACAGGTGCGCGCCGCTGTCGTACATCTGCCCGCCGCCCGACAGCTTGGGGTCTTGCCGCCAGAGGCCGGTGGTGCCGCGCTTCCAGTCCTGGGCCAGCCAGCCGGAGATGACCTCCAACCGTCCCAGCGCCTTCTCGCGGATCAGCCCGCGGAGGTAGGCGAACTCGGGGCTGCAAGGCGTGTTGTACCCGATGGTGAAGACCTTGCCGGTCTCCTTGACCTTGGCCGCCAAGGCGTGAGCGTCGCGGCTGTCGGTGACCATGGGTTTTTCCATCAGCACGTGACAGCCGGCCTCCAGCGCCTGCATGCCCTGCTGGAAGTGGAGCGTGTGCGGCGTGGCGATGGTGAGGGCGTCGAGCTTGGCCTCGGCGTACATGGCGGCCGGATCGGTGTAGATCTTCGGCGCGGGCGAGTAGCCGGGCAGATTGCGGGCGGCGAACGCCTTGCACTGGTCCTCGGTGACGTCGCACAGGCCGACCACCTGGACATCGGGGTTGGCGGCGTAGCGCCGGGCATGGCCGCCGGCCATCCCACCGCAACCGAGGATCGCGACGCGGAGCTTGGACATGACAACCTTCCTTGCCGAACGCCGGGGACTCTAGGGCGAAGCGTCCGGTCGGCGCGGAGGATAGCACGGTCGGCGATGGTCGGCAACCTACGGTGCGCCCGGATCCGGTACCGCAAACAAGCGCTCCAACTCGGCCCACACGTCGTCCGGAGCCTGCAGGTCGGCGGCGGCGAGGTTGCTTTCCAGGTGCTCGACCCGGTTGGCGCCGAGGATCACCGAGGTGACTGCCGGGTTGCGGAGGCACCAGGCGATGGAGAGCTGCGCCGCGGTCGCGCCCAGCCCTTGCGCGAGCGCCGCAACCTGCTGCGCCTTCCGCAGGCTCTCCTCGCCACAGTAGAGCGTGTTCATGATGCTGTTCTTGGAGTCGTCGGCGCCGCGCGAGCCCTCGGGCGGCGGCTGGCCCGGGAGGTACTTGCCCGTCAGGACGCCGTGGGCGAGCGGCGAGAACACCACGTTGCCGAGGCCGAGTTGCTTCGTGCAGGGGAAGACCTCTTCCTCGCAGCGCCGGCGCCAGAGCAGGCTGTAGCGCGGCTGGTTGCTGACCGGCGGCCGGCAGCCGAGCTGCTCGGCGACCTTGACCGCTTCCATGATCTGCCAGCCGGCCCACTCACTGACGCCCCAGTAGAGCACCTTGCCGTTCCGGATCAGGTCTTCCATCGCCCGCACCGTCTCGTCCACCGGGGTGGCGGGATCTGGGCGGTGGCACTGGTAGAGGTCGAGGTAGTCGCTCTGGAGGCGGCGGAGGCTGTTCTCGCAGGCTTCGCGGACGTGCTTGGCGCTCAGCCCACGGTCGGTCGCTTGGTGGCGAGGATGTAGTCCTGCCGGCGGCGGCCCTGGAGCAAGCGCCCGAGGGCCTCCTCGGCGCCGCCGCGGTTGTAGGCGTCGGCGGTGTCGATCCAGTTGACGCCGCGGTCGAAGCAGAGGGCGATCTGCTCGGCGGCGAGGTCGTCGGGGACATGGTGGCCGATGGTCAGCCACGATCCGAGCCCGGCGACGGAGAGGCGGAGGCCGGAGCGGCCGAGGTTGCGGTAGTGCATGGGTGGCATCCGTGCGCCAGCATTGGCCGACGCCCTCGCGATGCCTCTCTCGGCTGCCAACTGCCGGGCACACGGCGCTGCGCGCTCGAGGCGAGCCCGGAGGAGTGCGGCCGTCCCCGCAGAACGGTGCACGCAGGGACTTCGAGATGAGCACTCCCGCCGCCCGCTTCAGTGAGCTGTTTCCCCTCTTTCGCGACGGCCTCCGCCTGCAGCCTGGCGAGGTGATTCTGGCTCGCGCGCCGATGCGCTGGATGTGGACCGGCTGGCGCGACGTGGCCCGCGGCGGCGGCGGCGACTGCAGCAACGCCGCCGTCACCGCCTATGCCTTCACCACCCTCAAGCAGGGCCGGGACCCGGAGATGGTCCGCCTCGTGGCCACCGACGTGGGGATCGATCTCCGCCTCCGCGCCGGCGACCTGGCGCGGCCGCCCCGGGCCGACGAGCCCCACGCCCTCCTCCGTGCGCTGCTCCACGCCGCCCGGCCGCCGCTCGGCATCGAGCTGACCTGCACCGCCAAGGGTATACCGGCCGCCACCGGGCTGGGCACCTCCGCCGCCATCGCGGTGACCATCATCCAGGTGCTCGCCGAGGCCGCCGGCCGCGCGCTGTCGCCCATCGACCTGATCCACGCCGCACGGCTCCCCGAGACCCACCTCCTCGGCCTGAGCTGTGGGTTCCAGGACCAGGGCGCGGCGGTGCACGGCGGCATCGCCAACTATCGCACGCGCTACGGCGATGGCGTCGAAGAGGTCGAGATCGTCGAGCTCGAGGCCGGCGAGCAGCTCATCGACACACTCGACGCCGGGCTGATCGTCGTGGACTTCGGTCAGCCTCACAGCTCGCACGAGGCCCACCTCGGGGTTTTCGAGCGACTGGAGGAGGGCCATCCGGACGCGCTGCGGGCGTTCGAGCTGCTCGGCGAGGCCGAGGCGGCCTACCACGCGGCGGTGGCCCGCGGCGATTTCGACGCCTTTGCCGAGGCGCAGAACATGACCTGGGAGGCCCAGCGTCTGCTGCACCCGTCCATGATTCTGCCGATGATGCGCGATGTGGTGGACATGAGCCGTGGGCTGGGAGTGCGCGGGGCCAACGTCAACGGCGCCGGGATGGGTGGCACGGTGACGCTCCTCGCCGAGCCGGACCGCGTGGGGCGGGTGATCCGCGCGCTGCAGAACGTCTCCGGCGTGACGCTGCTGCAGTGCGGCATCGAGCGGCGCGGCGTGTGCTGCTGGCGGCGGTGGGCGAAGGGATGAGCATCCGCCTGCACCCGCACTGCCGAGAACGCCTGGCCGAGCGTATAATGGGGCTCCGATGAGACTGAGCTACGACCCTCGCCACAACATCGCGTACCTCCGGCTCCGCGAGCGGCCCGGCGAAGTGCAGACCGTGCAGATCGGCGACGACGTCAACGTCGACGTCGGTCCGGACGGGCAGGTCTGCGGAATCGAATCTCTTGACGCCAACCACCAGCTCAGGCTGGAGGACGGTGGGCGGTTGGTGGTCGTCAACGAAGCGCTCGGGCGGGAGGTCGAGCTATCACTTCCGGTGGGCGACGCTGCCTGAATCCTACCGACCACGAGGCTCAGGCCGGGGAGGGCAAGTGAGCCTGCAAGCCGGAACCAGCCATGAGTGAGGCGGTGAGCCCAGTGAGCGAGCCTGGTCCGCCGGCCGTCCCCGGCCGGGCGGTGTGCGGGCTCGTGCTGTTCGTCCTCGCCGTGCCGCTGCTGTGGTGGAACCACGGGCGCGTGGACCTGGGGCAGGTCGCCCGCACCGCCGTCTCCGCCACCGCCCCCAGCCGCGACCTCGACGAGCACCTGGTGGCGGTGTCCGGCTCGCTGTGCTGCGCCACGCCAGTCGGCGACGCGCCCTACCTGGCGCCCGGCGACTACGTCGCCGTGGACCGTGTGGTGCACCCGGCAGCGAGGCGACGGCACCACCGAGACGTACACTGCCTGGGTCTACCAGCAGGTGTGGACCGAGCACGTACAGCCTTCGGCGGACTTTCGGCAGCCGGAGGGCCATGGCAACCCCGTGGTGCCGATGGTGCAGCCCGCGCATCGCCGTACGCCGCGGGCACGCATCGAGCGGCTCTGCTTCATCCCCGGCGAGCCGTGCATCCTCCCCGAGGGCGACCAGCTCGAGCTGACCTCGCGCATGGTGCGCCTGCCCACCGAGGCCGAGCTCGCCGGAGCCGGCGCGCCGCAAGGGGTGCGGGCGCAACTGCAGTCGCCGTACCTCTTCCTCGGCATCGGGTCGCCCGACCAGCCGCGCATCGGTGACGTGCGGATCTCCTACAAGGTGGTCTTGCCTCTGCCGACGGCCACACTCTTCGGTCTCTTGGTCGGATCGCAGGTGGTGCCCTATCCGCTGCCCGACCGAAGGCCGTTCTACCGCGTCCTGCGGGGCGACCGGGCGGCGGCCGAAGCCGAGCTGAAGTACGAGCACCGGGTGCTCTCGGTGCTCGTCGACGCGGTCGCCCTGGTCCTGCTCTGGCTCGCCTGGTGGCTGCTCTACGAGCCGCTGAGGCAGGCGCTCGGCCGGCTCCCGCACAAGGGGCACGCCGCTGCCGCGCCGGCGGCGCTGATGGTCTACCTGGTGGTGGCCGGAAGCACCCGGCTGACGCCGGATCCGGCGCTCCTGCCGCTGCTCGTCGCCGGCCTGGTGGGCGGCGTGTTGCTGGTGCTGCTGCGGCCCTGGCGCACGTTCAGGCGCCGGTCCGCCGCGCCGCCGCCCCGTGAGTGAGCGTGTAGAGCAGCAGCCCCGCCGCGGCGAGCGCAAATCCCACGCCCACGGCGCCCCTGCCGCGCGGCTGCTGAGGCACGTCGCGTGCCAGCCGGAGCGCCCAGCGGCTGGGCTTCAGTCCGCTCGGCTCCCCCTGGAGTGACTCCATCGTGACCCGGTACTTCCCCGGCTCGCCCGGCCGGAACCACCAATAAGTGCTGAGCGCGACGCGGCCGCCGCGGCGGATGCTCGCGCCCTCGTGTGCCGGCTCCAGCTCGTGGTCGATCCGCACGTCGGCCGGCGAGAAGAGCCGCATGGTCGGCCGGATGACCGGCTGTGTGCGCCGATCGGCGGGCGCCGCGACCTCCACGGTGGACTCCAGAAGGTAGGTGAAGCCGGCCTCGGGCACGGCCAGCGACAGCGAGAGTCCCGAGGCGAAGGCGGCGACCAGCGCCGGCCGCCACCAATTGCTCTCCCCCAACCGTCTCATCGCCATCGCTCCGCCGCGGCGAGCAGCGGCTCGAGGACCGCGGCGTCCTCGGGCGGCTCGCCGGGGAACATGCCGAGCTGCACCTTCGGCTTCACGGTGCCATGGTAGTCCGAACCGGCGGTGACGCACAGCCCCAGCCGCTTGGCCAGCGCGGCGTAGCCGGCGGCCATCTCCGGCGTATGGTCGCTGTGCCACGCCTCCATCCCGTCCAGCCCCAGCCGCTGCCAGGCCTCCACCTGGGCCGCCAGGGCCTCGTGGCTGAGCTTGAGCTGGACCGGGTGCGCCACCACCGCCGCGCCGCCCGCCGAGTGGATCAGGTCGATCGCGGCGCGCGCCTGCAGCCGCCGTTTCGACACGTAGCACGGCCCGCCCTTGCGCAGGTAGCGCTGGAACGCCTCGGCCACGCTCTCGACCATCCCCCGGACGACCATCAGCCGCGCCATGTGGGGCCGGCCGACCTGGCCGTCGCCCGCGAGCTCGCGCAGCTCGTCCTCGGTTACCGCCACGCCGCAGGCCTGCAGCCGCTCCAGCATCAGCGCGTTGCGGTCCATCCGCCACTGCTGGAGCTGCCGGACGAAGTCAAGGAAGCGCGGGTGGCGGGGATCGAAGTGATAGCCCAGCAAGTGGAAGGTGCCCGGCCGGAACTCGACGCTGATCTCGATCCCGCTGACGACCTGCAGGTGGTTGCTGCGGCGTGCCCAGGCGAGCGGGACACCGACCATCGTGTCGTGGTCGCACACCCCGATGGCGGACAGGCCCAGGGCCTCGGCCTCGGCCACCAGCTCGCCCGGCGACAGGCTGCCATCCGAGCAGGAGGTGTGCGCGTGCAGATCGATCATCGGGCCCGGGCCTCTACCCATACGGCCAGTTCGTGTGCCAGGCGGGTGATGTCGCCGGCGCCCATCACCAGCCAGGTCTCGTTCTCGCCGGCGGAGCCGGTCAGCCACCGGCCCGCGTCGTCGGCCGAGCCGGCGTACCGCACGCCGCATGCCGCGCCGCCCGCCGCCGCCGCCACTCGAGCGCCGTCCACACCGCTCCGGTCGCTCTCGCGAGCGGCGTAGATGTCCACGATCAGCGTCTCGTCGGCGCCGTCGAACACTTCGACGTACTCGTCGATCAGCGCCCGGGTGCGGGCGTACTGGTGCGGCTCGTAGACCACGCGGAGCCGGCCGCCGAGCTCGACTGCAGCGCGCACCGTGGCCGCCACCTCGCTGGGATGGTGGGCGTAGTCGTCGATCACGCGGATCCCGCCAGCGTCGGCCAGCAGCTCGAATCGCCGGGCCGTGCCGCGAAACCGCTCCACGAGCCGCGCCGCCGTGTCCGGCGCGATCCCGGCCGCCGCCGCCGCCGCGATCGCCGCTGCCACGTTGAGTTGATTGTGTCTCCCGGCGAGCGGCGAGGCCACCCGCAAAGTCTCGCCCGCGGGGGTGAGCAGGTCGAACCGCCGCCGCCCGCGCTCCACCGTGCCCGGGCCGAGGATCCGCCAGTCGGCCCCCGGGAAGAACCCGAAGGTCTCCACCGCCGCTGTGGACGCGCCTCGCAACGGCACGCACTCGGCACAGTCGGCCCACACTAGCACGAGGCCGTCGCTCCGGGTCTGAGCCACGAACCGGTGGAAGGTGTCGCGGTAGTCGGCGTAGTCGGCGTAGACGTCCGGGTGGTCGAACTCGAGGTTGAGCACCACGGCGACCTGCGGCTGGAGGGTGAGGAAGGCGCGCGCATACTCGTCGGCCTCCACCACGATCCACTCGCCGCCGCCGACTCGCGCGTTGCTTCCGTAGGCGCTGACGACGCTGCCGATCAGGAACGTCGGATCCAGCCCGCCTTCCGTGAGGAGCGTGGCGATCAGGGCGGAGGTGGTGGTCTTGCCGTGCGTGCCGGCCACCGCGATGCCGCGGCGTTGGTTGACCACCTCGCCCAGCACGTCGGCGCGAGAGAAGACCGGCAGCCCGCGGCGGCGGGCCTCGAGCAGCTCGGGGTTGTCCTCCGGCACCGCGGCGGAAACGGCCAGGGCCTCCACCTCCGGCCCCACGTTCTCGGCGCGATGGCCGATGCTGACCGCGATGCCTTCGGCCTGAAGCGCCGTGCTGTAGTCCGAGGCGGCGAGGTCGGAGCCGGTGACGCGATAGCCCTGCCTGGCCAGCAGTCGCGCGATGGCGCTCATCATCACGCCGCCGATGCCGAGGATGTGGACGTGGCGAACGTCGGCGATGCGCCCCGGCGCGGACGGCGTTTGCATGGCGCTCCGCGGGCCTCCTGGTACCGCATGGTATCACGGCGCAGACGGTCCGAGCAACGTCACGACGGCGGAACCGGCGGGGCCGCCGCCCGGTTGTCGTCGGCGCGGGTGGTGGCCAGGACGGCGGCGAGCATCGCCGCATCGCCGGCCGCGGCGGCCCAGATGATGCCCGGCGCGCCCAGGCAGGCGGCGTGCACCCCCAGGAACAGCACGGCGAGGGCCTTGGAGACGACGATGACCTTCAGCAGCGGGCGCTCGAACAGGGCCAGGGCGTAGCAGACGCCCAGGATCACCAGGAAGATCCCGCTCTGCGATGGGTAGAAGGCCGAGTCGGGAGCGGGGAACCCGCTCGTCCGCAGCATCGCCGTGGGCACGAGCAGCATCAGCGCGCCGAGCCCGAGGCTGTGGAGGGCCACGGCCGTGAGGATGAGCCGCGTGCGGAGGCTGGCGTCCGGCCGCAGGGTCAACGCGTGTGGGGCAGCATCGCCGCCAGTTGCAGCGCCACCACCAGCGCGTACAGTGCGGCGCCGAACAGGTGCGGTCTCGCCCGTAACGGCCACGGCTCCAGCCCTCCTTCCGATTGGGTCAGCCTCTGTCGCAGCACGATCAGCGACGTGATGCCGAGTCCGAGGCAGATCACCACCATCTGCGCCCACCCGAGCATCGGGAAGGCAATCAGCGTCTGCACCTGGGCCGACACGTGGCCGGTCTCGAGCACGCCCCAGAGGAGCGACGCGCCCGGCACGTAGCCCAGTTGGTAGGCCGTATAGCACGCGCCGACCAGAGGCATCCAAGATGAACAGCGGGAGGAGGGCGCCGGCCGCCAGGAGCAACGTGACGAAGAGGAAGTGGTGCGCCGCGAACACCTGCCACAGCGGGCCCGGAGCGACATCCGCATAGTACCGGATGAGGGTCACGGGGAGCAAGCCCGCCAGCATGGCCACGAACCGCGCCGGCTGGCGCCGCCCAACGCCGGCGTGGAACAGCTCCGCCGCGGGCGGGCGCAGGTTGAGCTGCGGCGACCCGTTCTGGCAGCTCCGCACGCAGTTGAGGCACATCACGCAGTGCTCGTTGGAGTCCACGAACATCAGGTGCTGGAACATCGGGCAGCCCGGGGTGTTGTCGCCGCCGATGTAGCACAGGTGCCCCTTGCACTTGGCCACGCAGATGTCGGTGGTGGGCCGGATCTCGAGAATCGACGCGCACGCGCTTGCCCCGGCCAACCCGCCCAGCGGACAGAGGTGGCGGCACCAGGTCCGGCGGGGGAAGAGGATCGACGCCGTCACCGCACAGAGCGCGATGGTCAGCAGCAGCAGTCCGGTCGCGCGCGGGTCGGCGCGCATGTCGGCGTACTCTTCGACCCAGATGATCAGGAAGAACCCGGCCATCGTGAGGTCGGCGTCGTGATCCTTGATCCAGGCGGGCACCTTCAGCTCGCGGTGCCACCGGCGTTGGGCGGCCAAGCCGGCGGCAGACATCGGGCACACGGCGCACCAGATGCGGCCAAGCAGGAAAAACGAGATGAACAGCACCGGCCACCAGACGCGCCACGCCATCAGATTGCCGAGGTTGGCCTCGGGATCGCGGGTGCCCGCGAAGCAGTCCAGGATGATGAAGGCGAACACCGCGGCCACCACGAGTCGGGCGCCATCGGGGAAGAGTCGCAGGAACGGCCGAACCAACCGCTGCGGCAGGCGGAGCAGGTTGTAACCCACCGGCCGGCGCACGGGCGGCGGGCCGAGGAACACTGCTTCCGCCGGGATGCTGGTCCCCTCGGTGAGGATCGCGGCCCGGTCCACGACGGTCTCGAGCTCCCGCACGTTGTCGATGCGGTAGTCGTGGTTGATCAGGGCGGTGAGGGCGTCGTCATCGAAGCTCTCGAGTGGCTTGCCGAGTCGCGCCGCGCTGAGACCCAGTACATGCTGAGCCAGGTACGGGATGTCGCGCTTGCGCTCCCGCAGGGCCGGCACCTGCAGCACGCCGGCCCCGAACGACGCAGCCAGTCGGGGACTGAGCCGGCTCTCCGCCAGCTCGCCGCTCTGGTCCGCGCGCACAGTGGCCATGACGCGGACCGCCATGCCGTGGTGGGAGCGCGAGGTCAGGAACTCGGCCAGGCGCTCTTGCAGCGCGGGCGCCAGGGCGTCCACGTTCTTGAGCAGGATCGACCCGCCGGCGGCCAGCTCCAGATAGGAGAGGGACCGCGTCGGCGCGGCACCGTTGCCACTGGCGTGGTGACCGCCGAACAGCGGGTCGCCCCACGGCGTCTCGAGCACGTGCGCGCAATCGACGCGGAGCAGCGGACCGTCCTTTGTCGCTCCGCCGAAGTGCACCTGGCGGGCGATCAGCTCCTTGCCCACGCCCCGCCCGCCGACGATCAGCAGCGGTCCGGAAGCCTTCTGCTGCGCGAGGATCTCGCGCTCCAGCTTCTTCGTCACCGGGTCGCGCCCCACCAGGGCGCCGTAGCGTCCGCCCTCGTGCTCCTGGATGAACTGCGCCAACTGCTCCGCTCGCTCGCTGGTGACCCCGACGGTCTCGTCCGTGTGGCGCAAGCGCCGCGAGACGATCCGCACGAACTCGCGCAAGAGCTGCGGGTGCTCATTGAGCAGGCGGTCGAAGGCGTCGCGGTCGACCGCGAGCGTGTGGCACTCGGCGAGCGCCACCACGTCGGCGCAGGTGGGTTCGCCGGTGAAGAGGGACATCTCACCGAAGCAGTCGCCGGGCGCGAAGGTGGCGACTGCTACCTCCACGCCGCCCTCGGTCTGGATGCGCGCTTCGGCCGCACCCTCGACGAGGATGTGCATCCGCTCGCCCGCCTGGCCCACCTCGATGATCTTCGCACCGCGTGGGTAGGAGCGCTCCTCGGCGGCGGCGGACAAGGCGTCGAGGACCGGCTCCGACAGCGAGCGGCAGACCTCCGCCGCCCTGAGGCTGTCCAGCACGTCTATCGCCATGGCCATTCCCCGAGGCATACCCAGCGCGACGCGGTCGCGAACCTCCGAGCGCCGCCTCAGTCCGCTCAGCTGCGAGGATCCCTTTGGGCACCCGTGTCTTGTTTCCTCCCTATTCAGAGATGATATTGTCGCATTTTGGTTTCCTGCTCGGCAACGTTGTTGCGCAACCATGGCGGATCGGCCGCCCGCAGCCCGTGCGCCAGGGCGCCGTGCTACAATGCGGGCTCCTCGGCATGACTTCGGAGCTGCTTCGTGACCCCTCGCGCCGCCATCTTCGACCTCGACGGGACGCTCGTCGACAGTGCGCTACTTCATGAGCAGAGCTGGCACCTGCTCGCCGACGAGCTGCGTCTGACCGTGCCGGAGGGCTGGTTCCACCAGACCTTCGGCCGGGCCAACGCCGACATCATCCCCAGTCTCCTCGGCCGCCCGGCCGACCGCGACGAGATCCAGCGCCACAGCGACCGCAAGGAGGCGCTCTATCGCCAACTCGCCGCCACCCGGCTGACCCTCATGCCCGGCGCGCGCGACCTGCTCGACGACCTCCACAAGGCCGGCTGGAGTCTGGCCATCGGCTCGTCCACGCCGCGCGAGAACCTCGACTTCTGCATCCCGCTGCTCGGCCTCGAGCGGTTGGTCCGGGAGTACGTGGGCATGCAGGATGTGGCGCGGCACAAGCCGGAGCCGGACACCTTCCTGGAGTGCGCCCGCCGGCTGCGTGTGGAGCCGCGCCGGGCGATGGTCTTCGAAGACGCGCCGGCGGGCGTGCAGGCGGCGCTCCGCGGCGGGATGAAGGCCGTGGCACTGACCACGCACCACCCGGCGGACAGTCTGGCCGGCGCCGTGGCCGTGCGCGCCGGGCTGTGGGACGTCTCCGCCGAGGATTGTGCCGCCTGGCTCGAAGTCTGCTGAAGGACGCCGCCCGCCGGGCCGGAATCGGTTCCTCGCGAAAGGAACCCGCCCGTGAGCAGCGCGCCACTCCGCACCGCCGAGGCCGTGCGCGCCACCGTCGCCGAGGCGGTGTCCAGCACCCCGATCCAGGACGTCCACACCCACCTCTACTCGCCCTGCTTCGGCGGTCTGCTGCTCTACGGCATCGACGAGCTGGTCACCTACCACTACCTCATCGCCGAGGTCCACCGCGCCGACCTGACGCTGCGGCCGGAGCAGTTCTACGCGATGCCGAAGCAGGCGCAGGCGGACCTGATCTGGCGCCGCCTGTTCGTCGAGCACCTGCCCATCTCTGAGGCCACGCGCGGCGTGCTCACCGTGCTCCAGGCGCTCGACATCGAGCCGGGGTCCGACGCGCCCGCCGCGGCGCGGACGAAGCTCGCGGGCTACTCGGTCGAGCAGTATATCGACCTCATCTTCCGGGCCGCCAACGTCGCCGGCGCGGTGATGACCAACGACCCCTTCGACGACGCCGAGCGCGCCGTCTGGCTCTCCGGCGCGAAGCTCGATCCACGCTTCACCGCGGCGCTGCGGATCGACTACCTGCTCCTCCGCTGGCCCGAGGCCTGGCCGCGGCTGAGGGAATGGGGGTACCGGGTCGGCGAGCGGCTCGACGACGCCTGCCTGGCCGAGGTCCGACGCTTCCTCACCGACTGGATCGAGCGCATGGACCCGGTCTACATGGCGGCGTCGCTCTCCTCCGACTTCACGCTCCCCGCCGCCACGTCCGCCGCGCGCCTGACCGAGCAGGCGGTCGTGCCCGTGTCGCGCGAGCGGCAGGTGCCGTTCGCGGTGATGCCCGGGGTGAAGCGGCTGATCAACCCGGCCCTCACGCTGGCGGGCGACGGGGTGGGGCGCTGCGACCTGGGCTGGCTCGAGTACCTCTGCCGCACGTACCCCGACAACCGTTTCCTGGCCACCGTGCTGTCGCGCGAGAACCAGCACGAGCTATGCGTCATCGCGCGCAAGTTCTCGAACCTGATGCCGTTTGGCTGCTGGTGGTTCCTCAACAACCCGGTGCTCATCGAGGAGATGACGCGGATGCGCCTCGAACTGCTGGGCACCAGCGTCATCCCCCAGCATTCCGATGCCCGCATCCTCGATCAGCTCATCTACAAGTGGCACCATACCCGCGGCATTCTGGCCAAGGTGCTCACCGACAAGTACGCCGATCTGCAGGAAACCGGCCTGCGGGTGACCCCGCAGATGATCCAACGCGATGTGAGCCTGCTGCTCCGCGACAACTACC
>JACPDV010000307.1 GCA_016183835.1 Armatimonadota bacterium | reverse complement strand
CCACGTCGCCCGGCGCGGTCTCGGGGCCCGGCAGCAGCGCCCACACCTGCGTGCCGGCCAGCGGCTCGCGAGCCAGGCAGCGCACCAGCGCCACCAGCCCGGCGCGCGCGACCCAGGCCGCAAGATGATGCGGTGACGGCTCACTCGTCAATGGCGGAGCGATCGCGATGAGCTGCCCGTGTCCGCCGGGCGGGAGCACGGGCAGAAGTGCCCGGCAGGCGAGGAAGAAGCCGGTGCACCCGCGCTCGAGCGCCTGCGTCCATTGCGCGGGGTCCGTCTCGCCGAGCGACGCCGCGGGCGCGCTACCGGCGGCGTAGACCAGGAGGCCAAGCGGCCCGTGTTCGCCGGCCACGGCGGCGGCCGACGACCAGGCGTGCGGGTCGGCGGGATCGAGGCGGAGCGCGCTCAGTTGCCCGCCCGTGGCGGAGGCCTCGAGCGCGGCGGCAAGCGCGGTCTCCACGTCCGGGTCGCCGAGGAAGACGCGCGCGCCGCGGGCGGCCAGCGCCTCGGCCACGGCCCGGCCGGTCCCGGTGGCGCCGCCCGCCACCAGGGCGACGCGTCCCTGCAGCTCGCCCGCCATGCGTCTCTCCGGGAGCCGGCTCCTTCCCGTTGTCAGCTATCACTCCTTCCGTCATGCTCCCGGAGGCCGGGCCGCGAAGGACGCTGCGAGTCGGAGTCGAAGCCCGGCAGGTTCGCACGGGAGCACCTCGGATGAGTGTGGCAAAGGACCTCTTGGCGGCGCTGCCGAGCCGCCGCTTCGGCCGGCTTGGCTGGATGGTGAGGCCCATCGGCCTGGGCGGCGCCTGGCTGCGCGGGCGGCGCGGCGAGAAGAGCCTCGAAGAGGGCGCCGAGACCGTCCTCGCGGCGCTGAAGCTGGGCGTGGACTTCATCGACACCAGCATCCGCTACGGCGACAGCGAGCTGGTGCTCGGCCTGGCCCTCGCCGAGGTGCCCGCCGATCAGCGCCCCTACCTGGCCACCAAGTCGCAGGTGATCCAGGACGGCGACATCGCCGACGGCGTGTACAGGAGTTGCCAAGAGAGCCTCTCGCGCCTGCGGCTGGAGCAGGTGGACCTGTTTCAGATCCACGAGGTCGAGTGCTACGGCTACGACAAGATCATGGGCGCCGGCGGCGCGCTGGAGGGGCTGCGGCGCGCCCAGGCGGCGGGGCTGTGCACGGGCATCGGCGTCACCGGCCGCCCGCCCGACCTGTTGGTCAGGCTGGTGGAGACGGGCGAGTTCGACTCCGTGCTGACGTACTACGAGTACGACTTGGTGACGGCCGAGGCGACCAAGGCGCTGCTGCCGGCGGCGGAGCGGCATGACGTGGGGGTGATCGGCGGGAGCCCGGCGCGGATGGGGATGTTCAGCCGTCCGGACGAGCGGCGCTGGCAGCACCACCCCGAGCCGGTGCGCGCGCGGGTGCCGAAGCTTGAGGCGCTGCTCGGCAAGCCGGTGCACGAGATGGCGGACGACTCGATCCGCTACCTGTTCGCCGACGAGCGGGTGCACACGCTGGTGATTGGGTCGTCGGGGGTGGAGAGCCTGATCAGCTCGATCCGGGCGGCGCTGGCGGGGCCGCTGGAGGAGCCGGTGCTGGGCGAAGTGCGGCGGTTGAGTGGGTGGATGGGGCCGGGGAGCAACGGGCGGGCGTGGTGAATGGTGCGGGCGTCCCGCGGATCGGGTACAATGGGCCTGCGCGCCAGGTCCGGCGCGCCGTGCGTCGGAGACCGCGATGAGCCTGTCGGATCTGGTGGGGGAGATCGAGAAGCTGACGCCTGTTGAGCGCCGCGCGATCCGCGCCGTGCTGGATGCGATGGATCACCCGGACGAGACGCAACTGGATGCCAGCGCCATCCTGGCCCGCCGGGGGATCGTCCGGCAGGGCACCGGGAAGCTGGGTCATGTCACCCCCGCGGTGGTGGAGACGGATACACCGGTTTCCGAGATTCTGATCGCCGAGCGACGGTAGTGGTCGTCTACATGGAGAGCTACGCGCTACCCACCACTGCCGAACCGACGAGAAGCCATTGCCGCTACAGTGCAGCGCGAACTCAGCGTGAGCGATCCGCGCGCCGCTACATAGCGATCACTCGTACACCTTCGACGTGCCGTCGGAGAACAATACCTTTCGTGCAATGAATCTCACTCTTATGTTCGACGAATCTTCGCTGCGAAGCCGCTGGTGTTCCTCCATGAATTCGTTGTACTCCATCGCACCCTTCCACTCCAGTAAACCGCCTTGTGCGATTCGCTGGTTGATCTCGACGCGCAGGCGGAGTATCTCGTTGTCCAAGAGATCTGAGAACAGAACAGCCCCGTCGAAGGCACGGAGTCCTTTCCCAGTTTGATTATGAAATGCAAGATTAAGAGTGATCTGAGCTGTGTGGCCAGCGTCGAGATCCATCCCACGGTAGCCCTTGTGGTTCAACATCACGCTCAGCGGGCTTGGCTCCCGCGGTGTGGGTTCAGGAGGCAGTGTCATCGGGTCGGGAGAAGGACTCCCTGGCATTTCCATCATTCTTGGGCTAACGGGCGCTGGTGGGTCCGCCGCAGTGCCGACGCAGGCCGATGCCACTTCGCGCCTGACGTGCTCCCTGCCGACGAGATACCCAATGATGACTGCCAGTAGTGCAACCGCAAGATAACTTGCAGGACTGCCACGTGAACCACTCATTTGAGTCCCCTGTGGACGGCCCGTCTGACTGCCACCACGACCGCAGCGAGACCAGCGTACACTGCCAAGACCCAAGTTGTCAACAGGGTCGTGCACCAGGTCTCTGGCGTCCGCAGCGCATACCCGGACGGCACGGGGTCGCGTGCGTCAGACCAGCGGAGGCGGCCCACGAAGCGTCGGCCCGGATCGGGCGCGACCTGAGCTCGTGAGCCAAACCGTCCACGTCACAGCCCTCACTCGCACCCGCGCGCAGTCTGTTCGTCGCGCGGTAGCCGGGGCTACCACCGTGGCAGTGCTCCCCTGACCGCCGACGCCGTGTCACCCAGACTCAGCCCAAGCCCCTTCAGCTCGTCCGGAAGCGCCTTGTAGAGCTCCGCCAGCCTGAGCGCGCAGGCATCCTCCGCCGCGAAGTCGCGCAGACCCGTGAGCACGTCAGCGCGCTCCGCCTCGGGCCAGTCCAGCAGGCAGATCTCCTGCGGCGCCGCCGCACCGTGCGGCTGGATGCTGCCGGTCAGCCACGGGCGGTGGGCCAGCCGCAGCATCAGGCGACGGAGCTTGTCGGCCGTGAGCTGCGCGGGCTGCGGCCCCTTGGCCAACGCCCAGTGGCGAAAGCCGCTCGTGTCGTTGCCCCAGGCGTACTTGAAGTGCCCCACTTGCGGCTCCACCGGCCCTTCGTTGAGGATCACCACGCTCCACTGCCGCTCGGTCGAGAACGGCATCTTGAGCGGCGGCGGCGTGCCCGGCTCCACCGAGCCGTCGGCGCGCAGTTTGGCCGTGTTCGGCGCCAGCTCGGGCACGAACCACTCCGCGCGCTCGGCCGGGAGCACCTCGGCCAGCGTCCGCACGGGCCGGCCCTTCAGGCAGGCCGCCGGCGACGTGGCGAAGCCCGCGGGGAAGAGCGCGGCGTCGTGGGGCTGCACGTGCGCGGCCGACACCTGGTCCACCGGCACGAGCATGTCCGCCGTGCTGAAGAAGACCTGTGTCGGCGCGGTGATGGTCTCGAGCTGCGCGATCGGCGAGAGCGCCCGGAGTGCATCGGACTCGTAGGGCACGTTGAAGTACGTCTCGAGCTGCTGCACGATCGCCCGAACCGCGGCGAGGACCGGCGTCTTCGATTTGGTCGGGTCGGCCGGCACGTCGGCGACAGCGCCCTGGCCGGCGATGTAGGCGGCGTTGTAGCCCCAGTCGAGCGGCGGCACGGCGGGCATCGCGCCAACCAACGGGAACGTCTCGGCGGCCATCATCAAGGTGGTCCAGCCGCCGGCGCTGCCGCCCTGAATGAGGATCCGCCGCCCATCGACCCAAGGCTGCGCGCGCATGGCGTGGAGCAGCGCCAGGTCGAGATTCGGCCCGCGCGAGAGCGTGGTGAGCGGGTGGGCGTGGGGCGTGGCGACAATCAGCCCCTCGCGCAGCAGGCCGACCGCCGAGCCGTCGTCCAGCTCGTAGCCCGCGGCATGGACGAGCGGGAGCGGGGTGCCGGGATCGGCCAACAGCTCGGGCGGCAGGAAGACCCGCGCCTGCCCCTTCTCCGGCTGGCCGTCGACGCGCGGGTACTCGAGCTCGACGACCACCACCCCGCCGAGCTTGCCGTCGACTTCGAGATCCTGCGTCTCGAGCCGGCGTAGCCGGTGCTGCAGGTGGTCAGGCACATCGGTGTAAGGGAACAGCGCCGCCACCGCCGGCGACACCGGAGCGGGTTGTTCCACCCCAACTTCGTTAGCCAAGACGAGTTCTCCCCAAGCCGTTGCATCGTCGGCGTTACCGCCGAACAGCCCACCCGCCTCCATGCCCTGACCTCCGGGCCGGAAGCCGTCAGCGTAGACGAGGTTGAACCGGACCCGCTGGCCCGGCGCCGCCCGCAGGTCCTGCGCATCGCCGGAATCGAGCGGCACCTGCAGCTCGATGACGTAGTAACCGCCTTCCTCGGGATGCCAGCGCATCACGCCGCGGCCCTGCTTACCGGCATCATCGGCGTCCTTGCCCGGGGCCACGAAGTGCTTGTCGACGCAGACGCCCGGGAGAAGCACTTTGCGGTCGTCGCCGGCGGCCAGCGCCGCGCCGCGGCAGAACGCGAGCACCACCAAGTCGGCGATGGGCGTGGCCAGGTCGAGCTGGCGCTGCGCGTCGGGCACACGGAAGGCGAGGTAGAGGTTGGTGCGCGAGTTCTCCGCCCACAGCACGACCGGCCGCGCCTCAGCCGCGCCGTCGGTGCGGGTCATCGGCATCGTCCAGGCCAGCCGCCCGGCGTCGGGCCACTCGCCCGGGCCGATGGCGCCGTCGAGCCGCGGCGCGACCGTGCAGGGCGCGCACACCACCTCGCGCGGGGCCTGTCCGCACGCGGCGAGCGGCACGGTCAACAGGGCAAGGAGTCGCCAGGTTCGCATCGTTACCACCAGTCCTCGCTTCGACGTGCCGCGGCCGCGGCCTGCCGGAGAGTCGCAGCAGCCGGGACCGCACCCACCTCACTGCCAACTGAGCGAAACCTCGGTCAGACCCAGCCAGGCGTAGCTCGGGTCCCGGCTCTGGTCGAGGAGCTCCAAACGCACGCGCCGGCCCTGCCATTTGGTCACGGCGATCGCGGCGGCCTGCAGCAGGTGCGTGCCGGGCGGCTCCAGGGCGGCCAGCACCTCGCCGGAAACTGCGTCTCGCAACCGCACCAGCAGGGCTCCGGGGCCGTCCGCGGCGTGGGAGTGGCCGCCCTGGTAGCGGAACCGCAGCCAGCGGCCGTCCAGCGTGAACACCGGCGAGCGCGCCACGCCGACCGCGGACTCGCCGCCGCGCGCCAGGGAGTTCAGGGTCGGCGTGGTGAACAGGCTGGGCACCGGCGCCACCGCGAACGCCTCGCCCTCGAGCTCCCATCCGGCCAGGTCGGCCGGCCGGTCGAGCCGGAACAGCGGCGTCGGCTCGCGCAGCTCGGGCGGCGGCAGCCAACCGGTGCCGGCGAGAGCGTTGTGGCCGCTCGCGCGCTCCAGGCTCACCGCGACCAGCCCGAGAGCCGGTTCGGCGCCCACCGCGGCCAAGGTGAGCTCCCGCAACGCGAGCGGCTGACCCAGGTCCAGCTCCACCACGTTGAGCACCGCCGACGCGGTCTTCACCGCGCGGCAGGTGGCCCAGTAGGCCGGTTGCGGGAAGGCCGGCGGCCGCCCTTCCGGCCAGTCGGCCTGGCCCGGCGCCAGCCGCGGCAGCAGGCCGAGCCTGTCGGGCCGCGGCTGGCTCGCCGTGGCGAACTGCCCTACCACGCTCTCCGGGCACCACCAGTCCAGGTCGCCCGGGAACCGCAGGGCCCGGCTGAGCACGGCACCGTCGTTGGTGGTCACGTCCACCCGGCCCACCTGGGTGAACGTGTCGTGGTTGTCCAGCAGCGGCAGGACCAGCAGGTAGAGTTTGCGACTAGTCTCGCCGTTGAGGGGCACCGTGAGCGACGGGGTGCCGGAACGGTAGGAGGCCACCGCGAGCTTGCGGCCGGGCAAGGCGAAGCGCACCCCCGGCAGGTCCGGCAGACTCAGCTCGCGCGCCTCGCCGAGCGCTTCGAGCGGCGGTTTGGAGCCGGCCCACGGCCAGTGCCCGTAGGCCGTGAACTCGCGCCACTCCCGCCACGTGGTGTCGGGACGCAGGACGGCCTCGGGCAGCGCCACCGGAGCCATGCGACCGGCGGCCCAGGCTCCCAGCTCCGGGCTCCGCGCGAACAGCTCGGAGGCAGAGAAGCTCAGCTCCACCTCGGCGCCCGACGGCAAGAGCAGGCTGGCACGGTTGTCGCCGGGGCTGAGCAGGGCCAGCCGGTCGCGCGGCACTGTCAGCCGCACCTCCCGCTCGGCGCGCGCCGGCACGTCCACCTCCAGGGTCAACTGCACCCGTCCGGCCGTGAACACCGCCGGCCCGCGGAGCGGCGCCACCGTGTGGTTGCGGAGCAGTAACTCCATCTCGCCGCCGCTCGCGCTCGGGGTCAGGTCGCCGCGCACCGCCGCTTCGTAGCGCGGCAGCACCGTCACGTCGACCGGCGCCCAGAACTGCGAGCCGTCCGGGAGGCGGCAGAGCAGGAAGAAGGTGCGCCGGCTGAAGTTGAGCTGACCCAGGCGGCCGTAGCCGGCGTAGCCCGCCAGGAGCCCCTGGCGGACCGTCACGCCGAAGCTGCACCCGCCGCCCGCCGCGAGGCGCGGCCGGTCGGCCGACTGGAGCACGCCACACCGGTCGTCGAGGCGCACCACCTCCGCCCCGGTCACGCGGACGGGCAGCGGGTCGCCCTCCGCCACGGCGAGCGGGTGCTCGACCCGCCAGGGAGCGGGCCGGAGTACCAGGCGGATGCGGCTGTCGGTGGCCGGCCCGGTCTCGGCGCTGAGCAGCATCCCATCCACCCATGCGCTGAGCCGGAACGGGACGGCGCGGCCGTTCACCGTCAGCTCCGCCACCCGGCCGGCCGGCAGATGCCAGCTCAGGCGGCGGCGGAGCGGCTCGCGGCTCCGGATCCGGTACTCCCGGCAGTCGCCCTGGCGCCGGTAATCGGCGCGGAACGCCGGGAGCGCCAGCGTGGCGCCGGGCCAGGCGTCGGGGAAGCTGGGCGACACCTGCAACACGCCCGCGGGCCGGTCGAGCTGCAGCCCGAAGAGGGCTTCGACACAGGCCTGGACGTACAGCCCGGCGGGCGGCGAGAAGTAGGCGGGGGTCGGCTCCACGGAGATCTCGGGCCAGGCGCCGCGGTGGTTGTCGTCCATGGCCCAGGCGGCGT
>JACPDV010000322.1 GCA_016183835.1 Armatimonadota bacterium | reverse complement strand
GCCCCAGCGGTTGCCGAACATCCAGTGCTGGCTGAGCACGATTCCGGTGCCGTTCGTCCAGCCGTCGGAGCCGTAGAAGCTGACGTGGTTGTACTGGTCGCGCATCAGTCCGAGGCCGAAGCCATCGCTGCTGAGGTCGATCAGCGGGTGGTTCTGCTCGTCGGCACCCTCCCAGTGCGGCCTGAGCCAGAGCTCCAGCGTGCCGCCGCCGAGCAGCTCGCGGTACCTGCCGGGCACCTGCAGCAGCTCCTCCGGCCCGACCTGCCAGGCCTTGCCGAACAGCCCGTCGATCAGCTTCGCCGTGCAGGCGCTGCCCGCGACGAGTGGCGCGTCGCCGGTGGCGAGGGCGAGGGTATCGGCGGCGTCGGCGACGGGCTCCGCCAGGTCGGGCGCGACGATCGCAAGGCCGTCCACGTCGATGCTGAGGTCGTCCACCAGCCCGTCGGCGCCCAGGCTGAAGCTCAGGACGAGGGCGTCGTCGGGCACGAGGGCGGTCTCGGTGTACTCGACATAGCCCTTCTCATCAGCCTTGCCGGCGGCGACAGGCGGTGGGTAGAGGTTCTGCGCCTTGCCGCTGGAGAGCCAGGCGCCGAGCATGACTGCGGCCGGGCCGGTGGCGAAGAAGTGGATGCGCACCTGGCTGCCGGGCTTGACGGGCAGGCCGGGGAGGAAGACCTCGGCGGGCTTCAGCTCGAGCGCGCAGCGGCCAGTGCGGGCGCGGGCGGGGTCGTCGACGAGCTGGATGCTGGAGCCGCCGCGGCCGGACAACATGCCGTAGTTGATCTGCCAGAGCTGCGGCAGGCGCGGCGAGACGGCCACCTTGGCCTTCTCAGCTTCGGCGATGAAGCGCGGGGCGACGGCCGCGGTGCGCTCGAAGGAGCCGTTGACGTCGAGGTGGGCGCCGAGCGCCGCGGTGGCAAGGAGGAGGACCAGGCAGGTGCGGTGGCGCATGGTGGGGAACTCCGGGCACGATGCCGGCAGTGGCCGGTTTGGCCGCGACCCAGCGTCCTCCTCCGGCCCCCTCTCCCGCCGGGAGAGGGTTGGGGTGAGGGCTCCGCAAAGGCCGGCCGCCGCTCCACCAGGCCCTCACCCCCGCCCTCTCCCGAGGGCAGAGGGGGCCGGATCCGGGGCGTGGCCGGCGCCGCCTGGAGATGGCGATGCTGGCCCTGCTCTGCACCCTCGCGCTCCTCGCCCCCGAGCCGCCGGCGCAGCCGGTGCTGACGCTCTGGGACTGCGACTCCACCCTCGAGACCGCCGGCCTCGAGCTCGAGACCCGCAACGTCAAGCAGGGCCGCGCCGCCGTCCGCTGGCGGAACCACCCGCAGCATCCCGCCTTCGACGTGCCCGGCCTGCCTGCCGACTGGAGCGGCTACCACCTCCTCAAGCTCCAGCTCTTCACCGAGAAGCCGCTGAAGCAGCGCTTCATGGTCCTGATCGGCTCCGAGAACCCCGCCACCGAAGGGCCGGACTACTGGGGCTACGACGTCTACCTCGACTTCACCGGCTGGAAGGAGCTGGCCCTGCCGCTCGGCCTGAAAGCCGGCGCCCGCGAGCCGCTGGGCTGGGACCAGATCAGCGGCCTCAGCTTCAGCGCCTCCGGCTGGGGCAACACACCGAACCCCGACGCCGACCTCCTGATCGACGACGTCCGCCTCGTCTACGACCCGCCCCGGCCTGGGCCGCGGATGACCGACGCCCAGTTCTTCGCCGGCCTGGACCTCGACCGGCCGGACCTGGCCAAGGTCAAAGCCGCCGTGGACGCCGGCGACCTTGGCGCCGCCAAGGAGGCCTTCCTCGCCCGCTTCCGCGAACGCACCAGCCCGCAATGGTGGTTCGGCTGGCGCGAGCGGCCGCCGGTCGCCCCGGTCGCCGGCGGCAGCGACGGGTGGGACTACTTCGGCTGCAACTTCAAGGTCGACTTCACCGGGTGGAAGCTGATCCGCATCCCCTTCAAGGACTGGTACACCGCCCGCCGGCCGCTCGGCTGGAGCCGCATCAACGCGCTCTCGATGAGCAGCACCTACGGCGACCGCACGCCGAGCCCGCAGACGGTCCTGGCCTTCGACACGGTACGGCTGGAGGGCAAGCAGCCGTTCTCCCTGGGCGATTTCGAGGACGACGCCGACCTGCACGCCTGGGGCGACCTGCCGGCCTCCGCCGAGCACGTCAAGGAGGGCACCCGCGCGATGCTGTGGCACGGGCTGCCGCAGCGCCACGACATCAAGCGCACCGACCTGCCGCACGACTGGACCGGCTACGACGCGCTCAGCTTCTGGGTCTGGTCCGGCGCAGCCACGGGCGACCAGATCACCATCCTCGCCGACTCCGACACACCCGACACCCGCGCCGCGGACCTGATCTGTCAGCACGTCTACGACGGCTACCAGCTCGGCAACCCCATCAACTGGGACGCCAACAAGTACGACCCGCAGGACCCCGCCTTCACCCCCGAGTGGACTTACTCGCTCAACCGCTTCTACCACTGGCGGACGCTCGGGCAAGCCTATTGGGCCAGCGGCGATGAGAGGTACGCCAAGGAGTGGATCGCCCAGATGCGCTCGTGGGTGGCGGCCAACCCCTACCTGCTGATGGGCACCGGCAACAACACCGGCACCTGGCGCACCATCGAGGCCGGGATCCGCACCAGCACCACCTGGCAGGACTGCCTGCAGTACTTCCTCGGCTCGCCCTCGCTGACCGGCGACGACCTCGTGATGTTCATGAAGTCGTGGATCGAGCACGCCCACCACCTGATGCGCATCACCACCGAGCACCCCGAGCACGGCGGCAACTGGGTCACCATGGAGTGCAACGGGCTGGGTCACCTTGGGATCATGCTCCCCGAGGCGAAGGACGCCGCGCTGTGGCGGCAGACCGCGTTCGACCGCATGACCCAGGAGCTGGACCGTCAGGTTTACCCCGACGGCGCACAGAAGGAGCTGACCACCGGCTACCACCAGGTCTCGCGCACGAACTTCGAGCAGCTCTTCAGGATCGCCCGGCTGAACGGCATCGCGATGCCGGCCGAGTACCTCCAGCGCCTGGCGCGGATGTTCGAATACAACCTGAAGGTGATGGATCCCGGCGGACAGCTCCCGCCGCTCAACGACGCCGGCTACACGGGGGTCCTGCCCTCGCTGCTCGACGGCGCGGAGCTGTTCGGGCGCGAGGACTTCCGCTGGGGCGGCACGCTGGGGGCGCAGGGCAAGCCGGTGGACTACACCTCCATCGCGCTCCCCTGGGCCGGCTGGTACGTCATGCGCTCCGGCTGGCAGCCCGACGACCGGTGGCTGCTGTTCGAGTCCGGACCGTTCGGC
The DNA here is from genome assembly GCA_016183835.1 of Armatimonadota bacterium. Taxonomy (GTDB): domain Bacteria; phylum Armatimonadota; class UBA10988; order UBA10988; family UBA10988; genus JACPDV01. The sequence goes on along the minus strand of JACPDV010000322.1, from coordinate 575 downwards.
ACCGGGCACCAGCACGAGGACAAGCTGTCGCTGTGCGCCTACGCGTACGGCCGCGCGATCCTGACGGAGGCCGGCACGTACTCCTACGACCACAGCAAGTACCGCCGCTACGTGCTCGGCACCTGGGCGCACAACACCATCCTCCCCGACGGGCAGGAGCAGCACCGCGCCGGCCTGCCGGAGACCTACGAGAGCCGTCAGCCCTGCGACAACCTGTGGCTCCACAACTCCGTCTTCGATGCGGCGGACGGCGTCTACGACGACGGCTACGGCCCCAAGCGCGAGCTGCAGATCGCCCACGAGCGCACGGTGGTGTTCGTCCGGCCGGACTACTGGGTGGCGCTCGATCGGCTCCGCGCGGCGGGTCGGCACCGCTACGACATCCTCTGGAACCTGAACAACGACGAGGCCGCGAGCGACCCACAGACGCTGGCCGGCTGGGGCGCGGACGAGGGTAAGGCGAACCTGCTCGTCACGCCGGCCTCGACCGAGGGGTTGAGCCTGAGCATCGTGAAGGGCCGCGACGATCCGCCGCTGGGCTTCGCCCCGGCGTCGCGCAGGAGGCCGAGCCCCGT
>JACPDV010000314.1 GCA_016183835.1 Armatimonadota bacterium | reverse complement strand
TACGGCCACTACCCCTACTGGACCGGCATGAGCGGGCAGCTCCAGTCGTTCCTCCAGAGCCTGACCCTCAGCTACGCCGTGACCGGCCGCGCCGAGTTCGCCGCCCGCGCCAAGGAGTTCTGCCTGGCCCTGGCCGACTGGCAGGTGTGGACCGATCCGGACTACCACCCCAACCTCACGCCCTGCCTCGACACCGGCCACTTCCTCCAGGCCGGCGCCGCCGGACTCGACATTTGTCATGACAGCTTTTCCGCCGAGGAGCGCCGCACCGTCGTCGACGCGATGGACCGCCTCGGCCTCCAGCCGACCTTCGCCTGGGTCACCCGCGGCGAGCAGCAGGTCAGCGAGTTCAACCTCGAGATCCTGCTCAACGCCGCCCTGGGCATCGCCGCCCTGGCCGCCTGGGAGGACCTGGATCCCGCCCGGCGCGAGCAGTACCTGGCCCAGGCCCGGAGCTACTTCCTGCGCTTCCTCGACCGCAAGCGCAGCTCGCCCAACACCGAGGGGCTGGCCTACTCGTCAGCGCTGGACGAGGGCTCGATCTTCGCCGACGCGCTGCGCCGCGCCACCGGCGACACGGCTTACTTCGACCATCCCCACCTCATCCAGGACCTGCCGCGCTGGCTGGCCTACTTCGCCGGGCCCAACCGCAGCGGCGGCGTCAACTTCGGCGACTGCGGCGGCTACCCGCGCCCCTTCGCCACCACCCTCAAGCTCCTCAACAACGGCGGCCACGGCCTCGCCGGCTGGCTCCTCGCTCAGTACGGCATCGGCGCCGACGGCGCCACCTGGGCCGGCCTGCTCTACGACCGCGCCGCGCGGGCCGCCAAGCCGCCCGCCGGCTGGCCGGCGTCGGGCCTCGTCCCCACCATCGGCTGGGCCGCCCTCCGCACAGGCTGGGGCCCGGCCGACACGCTGCTCGCCTTCAAGTGCAGCTCGTCCACCGAGGGCCACGACCACAGCGATCAGGGCAACCTGGTGCTCAATGTGGGAGGCACCTGGCTCCTCACCGACCTCGGCTACGGCAGCTTCCGCAACGAGGCCGAAGGCGCGTACAGCCGCGGCACGCCGGGACACAACTGCATCCTCGTGGACGGGCAGGGACAGACCCGCCGCGCCGGCCGCATCGCCGCCTTCCACGCCGACGACCGACTCGACTATGCGCTCGGCGACGCGACGGCCTGCTACGACCCGAGGCTGGTGACCGGCGTCCGCCGGCACGTTGCTTTCGTCAAGCCCGGCTGGTTCGTGGTGGTCGACGAGCTGGCGAGCGACGGCTCGCCGCGCGAGTTCGCGGCCCTGCTGCATTGCGACGGCACCGACCCATTCCTCGTCGACGGCCGCGCGCCGGTGGTGGGTGAGACGGCCGCCGTGAGGACCATCCGGGTGGCGAAACAGCGCGCCGAAGCCGACGTGCACGTGCTGGCGCCGGCCGGAGCGACGGCGCGCTATGCGGCCTGGCCGGGGACCGAAGCCAACTACCCGCCGTTCCTGACGCTCGCGGGACCACAGAAAGTGTCACGACAAGTGTTCGTGCAGGTCATCGAGCCCCGCCGGCGGGCCGGGGAGATCCTCGACAACGGCGGGTTCGAGGATGGGGCGCAGGGGTGGACGTTGGGCGGCGAGCCGGGCTCGCAGGTGGCCGCCGCCGTCGACGACAGGATCTCGCACACGGGCCGCCGGTCGGTCCGTCTGACCGGCAGCGACCCGCAACGGGATCGGACCCTGTACGGACAGTGGTATCTGCCGTGTCTGCCCGGCGCGCTCTACCGCGCCAGCGTCTGGTGCCGCACGCAAGGGCTCGATGGGCAGGGACCGACCCTTGACTTGACCTTCTACGACGGCAGCCGCAAGCACACTCCGCCCGTGGGCGGCGCCGGCGGCCGCCAGGGCGACAGCGACTGGCACCAGATGGTGGTGGAGATGCGTGCCCCGGAGGGCGCCGCGCTGATGACCTTCCGCTGTGGCATGCACTGGTGCCGCGGCGCGCTCTGGTTCGACGACGCGCGGATCGAGCAGCTCGACCCGAAGCCTGACCTGCCGCCGCAGGTCGAGCGCCGGTTCGAGCTGGTCGGCGACCCGGCCGGCGGGGCGTTCGGGGTGAGGATGAACGCGGCAGGGCAAGAGGATCTCCTGCTGCTCAACCTGACCGCTGCGCCGGCGGCGGTGGCCGGGGAGACGGTCGGCGAACGGCTGCTCCTCGTGCGGCGGGAGGGCGGGCAGGTGACGCGGGTGTCGGGCGGGGTGGCGCTGGGGGAATGACAGGTTCAGCGCTGCTTGCCGCGCAGAACCGTCATGGCGAGGAGGTCCGCCGAAGAAGCACTCGCGTGTGCCAGTCGCCCTGGCACGACCGACCCCAGCGCCCCGCAAGAGGACCATCGGGTTGGCCGGCCAACGAGATGGCTTCGTCGTCGGACCTCCTCGCCATGACGGTGTGTGGCACGCGGGGGGATGTCCGGAGCCGCAACCAACCTGAGGAACGCACATGACCACCCTCCTCTGCATGACCCTCCTGGCCGCTCCGAGCGCCGACGTCCACGTGGCGCCGAACGGTCGCGACAGCAACCCCGGTACCGCTGCCCGGCCCTTCGCCACGCTCGCCAAGGCCCAGGAAGCCGTCCGCGCCAAGCTGAAGGCCGGCCTCACGCAAGACCTCAGCGTGCAGCTCGCGGCGGGCACTTACGAGCTGTCGGAGCCGCTCGTCTTCACCCCGGCCGACGGCGGCACCGAGGCACACGCCGTCACCTGGTCGGCCGCGCCGGGCGCGACGGTGGTGGTCAGCGGCGGGCGGCGTTTCGGCGGCTGGCAGCCCGCGGGCAATGGCCTCTGGACCGCGCAGCTCCCCGACCTCGACCCGGACTGGTACCCGCGCCAGCTCTTCGTCAACGGCCGCCGGGCGATCCGTGCGCGCTGGCCGAATGCCGACGCCCAGCCGGCCTACCGCAGCGTGAAGG
>JACPDV010000313.1 GCA_016183835.1 Armatimonadota bacterium | reverse complement strand
GCTGCGGGCGGAGGCGGCCGATCCCGCCGCAACTGCCGCCAGTGGTCAAGGCTCTAACCCTCCCGTGGTGTGATGCGCCGGGCTGTTCAGGGAACCAGCCCTGGTCAGGGGGAGACGATGAGGAGCCGGCGGGTGCGGTTGTTGGTGATTCTGGGCGCGCTGGTGGCCGGCGTGATCGCGGGCCACCGGCCGGTGGAGCGGGTTGCCGTCGGCGTGGTGCAGCACGCCCGCGGACGCCACACAGTGGCCGACCGCGTGGGGCAGTACGGGCCGGCCGTGCGGGCCAGGCTGACTCCCGACTTCGAGCGCACCGGCGTCGCCTGGCCGCCGCGCCGCATCACGCTGGTGGGGCTGAAACACGAGCGCCGGCTCGAAGTCTACGTGGGCGACGGCCGGGGGCCGCTGTCTCTGCTGCGGAGCTACCCAGTCCTGGCGGCCAGCGGCCGGCTCGGGCCCAAGCTCCGCGAGGGCGACCGGCAGGTGCCCGAAGGGCGCTATCGGGTCGCGAGCCTGAACCCCAACAGCGCCTTCCACCTCAGCCTGCGCGTCAACTACCCCAGCCCCGACGACCTCGCCCACGCCTGGGCCGAAGGGCGCAAAGGGGTGGGGCAGGACATCATGATCCACGGCAGCCAGGTCTCCGCCGGCTGCCTGGCGATGGGCGACGAGGCGGCCGAAGACTTGTTCGTTCTCGCGGCGCAGGCCGGAGCGCAGAACGTCGCGGTGCTGCTCAGCCCGGTGGACTTCCGCGTGCGCGACCTGCCGCCCAACATGCCGCCCGCACCGGCCTGGATGGCACAGCGCTACGCGCAGCTCCGGACCGCCCTGGCCGAACTGCCGGGCTTCACCCCGCTGACGACGGCACCCCCTCCGGAGCCAGCGGCATCGAGCGCAGACGCGTCCCCGTCGCCCTGAAGATCGCGTTGCCGAGCGCCGGCGCCAGCGCCATCATCGGCGTCTCGCCCGCGCCCGCCGACGCGCTGTGGTCGCCCTCCACCAGCACGAACTCGGCCTCCGGCCAGTCGCTGAACCGCGGCACGCGGTACTCCGAGAGGCGCGGGTTGAGGATCTTCCCGCCGGCGAAGCGGATGTGCTCGAACAGCGCCCCGCCGCTGGCCATGCTGATCATCCCCTCGCACTGGTTCAGCACCGCATCGGGATTGTTGACCACGCCGCAGTCGAACGCCGTCACCACGCGGACGACCTTCACCTCGCCGGCGTCGCTGACGGCGACCTCCGCCGCGGTGGCCACGAAGCTGCCCTTCTCCGTGCCGCAGGCGATGCCGAAGCCACGGCCACCGCCCGCCTTCGCCTGCTCCCAGCCGAACTTCCGCGCCGCCGCCTCCAGCACGCCGCGCAGCCGCGGGTGGGTGAGGTTCTTCAGCCGGAAGGCGAGCGGGTCCAGCGCGGCGGCCACGGCCAGCTCGTCCATCGCCGTCTCGCGGGCGAAGAAGTTGGCCGGGCCCGCCAGCCCGCGATACGACCCCTGCCGCAGCGGCCCGCCGCCGCCGTGCTGCTGGACGTGCTTCGCCGCCACGTCGTAAGCCGTGTCGAGCCCCGCGCCGCCGCTGTTGTAGTTGTGCATCTCCCAGGCCACGAGGGTGCCGTCGGGCCGCGCGCCGGCGGTCACGTCGATCACCCCGCAAGGCCGGAAGTAGGCCCAGGTGAACTCCTCCTCCCGCGTCCAGATCACTTTCACCGGCTTGCCCGCCGCCTTGGCCAGCCGGGCCGCCTCGAGCGCGGCGTCGCCCGAGTGCTTCCCGCCGTACCCGGAGCCCAGGTCGGGCATCAGGACATGAACCTGGCTTTCCTGCAGCCCGAAGTGCTGGGTCAGCTCCTGCTTCACGCCGAACGGCCGCTGCGTGCCGGTCCACACCGTGAGCCGCCCGTCCGCCCCCCATTCCGCCACCGCCGCCCGCGGCTCGAGCGGGATGTGCTGGATGTAGGCGATGGTGTAGCTCGCCTCCAGCTTCACCTCCGCCGTGGCCAGGGCGTCGGCCACCGCCTGCGTGGGCGCGGCCGGCTTGGCGCGCAGGAGCCCGGGCAGATCGCTGTCCGACGGCCCCGCCGGCGCAGTCCACTCCACCTTGATGGCCGCTGCCGCCTGCTGCGCCAGGTGTTCGTCGGGCGCGGCCACCGCCAGGAAGTCGCCGTCGTGGAGCACGGTCACACCGGGCATCGCCTCGGCGGCGGCCGTGTCGACGGAGGTGAGCTTGGACCCGAAGCCCGCCGGCCGGACGACCTTGCCGTGGAGCATTCCGGGCCGGGCGATGTCGGACGGGTAGCGGTGCGTCCCGGTGACGATCTCGCGACCGTTCAGCTTGCGCAGCGGCCGGCCGTTGACCTGCCAGCGCTCCGGCGGCGTAGTGGCGGCGCTGGCGATGCTGTGGACCAGCTTCTCGCCGTGCGTCAACTGGCCCAAAGTGGCCTTGCGGCGGGAGGCTTTGTGCTCCACGACCCCGTCGGCGAGGGTCAGGCCGGCGCGGTCCACCGCCCACAGCTTGGCGGCCAGGTCGAACAGCAGCTCGCGCGCGGCGGCGCCGGCGCGGCGCAGCACCGGCACCATCCCCGGCGTGGTCCGGCTGCCAAAGGTGCCCTGGTCGAACGGCACCCGGTCGGTGTCGCCCATCACCAACGTGATGGCCTGTGGCTTGAGGTGCAGCTCTTCGGCCACCACCTGGGCGAGCACGGTGCGGATGTTCTGCCCCAGCTCCACCTTGCCGGTGTAGACGGTGACCGCGCCCTGCTCGTCGATGTGAAGCCAAATGCTGAGGTCGTCGCTCTCGGGCCCGCCGCGGCCGCGCTGGGCCTGGCCCTCGCCGGGGAGGGTGCAGAGCACGGCGATCCCGCCGGCCGCCTGCAGGAATCCGCGCCGGCCGAGACGCGGCGCGTAGAGCGGCTGGCTGCGCAGCTCGTCGCGGTGTTCGTCGCTCATGTGCGGCTCCCGGCGGCACGCTCCACGGCCTTGATGATCCGTCCGTAGGTGCCGCAACGGCAGACGTTGCCGTTCATCGCGGCCACGATCTGCTCGCGCGTGGGATGCGGATGCTCCTGGAGCAGCGCGGCGGCGGTGAGGATCATGCCCGGCGTGCAGTAGCCGCACTGCATGGCGTCCTCGTCGAGGAACGCCTGCTGCACGGCGTGCAGCTTGCCGCCCTTGGCCAGGCCCTCGATGGTGACGATGGACTTGCCGGCGGCCTCGCCGACGGTGGTGACGCACGACTTCACGGCGTGCCCGTCGAGGAGCACGGTGCAGGCGCCGCACATCCCCTCGCCGCAGCCGTAGTGGGTGCCGAGGAGGTCGAGCTCATTGCGCAGGACCCACAGGAGCGGGCGGGCGGGGTCGGTCTCGACGGTGTGGCGCGCGCCGTTCACGTTGAGTTGGAGGCGCTGGTTCATGCGGCGAGTGTAGCACAGCCGGACCCCATCTGACTCCCTCTCCTTGCCAAGGAGAGGGCTGGGGTGAGGTCCAGTCAGACGATCGGCGTGCGGCTTGGACTGGACCTCCCCCTGCCCCCTCCTTGGCAAGGAGGGGGTGCCAGGACGACGGAGACCCGGGCCGGGTAAGGGGTCTCAGAACAGTCCGTTGATCGCCGCCACCGTCTCCTCCACCAGCTTCCGCCCGCCCTCGCTGCCGACTTCGTTGCAGTAGACCGTGGCGCTGTAGCCGCCGCCCGCTTCACCCTTGGCCGTGGGGAGATACGTGCCGGTGTGGTTCCCGCCGCCCGCGAGCTGCACCACGAACGTCTGCAGCGCCCGGCTGCGGGTCTTCATCTGGAACCCGTAGTCGAGGAACAGCTCGAACCGGTTGGTGGCGAACGCCACGTCGCCGAGCCGCACCACGTGCAGCTCTTCATTCAGCTCCGGCTCGGCCGCCTGCTCGGCGTAGCGCTGCAGGATCCGGTTGCAGCGGTTGGTCCGCATCCAGTTCACCGACGCCGCCTGCGGCGTGTCCGGCGTCTCCGCCCGCAGCCCGGCGAGGTTGCTCCGCACCTCCGCCGCCTCGGCCTCGGTCACCATCCGCCGCGGCAGCGACAGCTCGCGCTGCACGTGCGCGAACGGCACCTCGCGGTGGACCTCCAGCGACGCCAGCGGCAGCGCTTCGCCCACGGCGTCGGCCACCCGCCGGGCGTACTCCTCGCGCCGGTTCGTGCCCTTGAGCGCCAGCATCCGGTCCTCGGCGGCGCGGTGCACCAGCGGGTGCGGGGACTGATCGCCCGCCGCGCTGCACTGCGCCAGCACCTCCACGCCTTCGCCCAGGCGGCGGCGCAGCTCCACGCGGATGTCGTGCCAGAAGTCGGCGGAGACCTGGCTCAGCCCCTCCACCTCCTGCGACGGGCAGACCAGGTTGACCACCACGCCGGTCAACGCCTCGTCGCCGTCGTAAGTGAAGAGCAGCTCGACCGCATGGTCCTCATCGCCCTCGAAGCCGGCGAACTGCGGGTCGTCGGTGGGGCCGTACATCTTCGACGTGCGGTCGAGGCAGCGCCCGTCCATGCCGCGCGCGCCGGGGCGCTGCGACAGGTCGTCGTGGTAGGCGGTGCGCCGGTTGTGCCCGACCACGGCCCAGCCCATACCCCAGCTCACGGCGCCCTCGGTCCGCGCCGCCCAGGCATCGGCGACGCAGTGGCTGACCCGCTCCACGAACAGGTTGCCGTACTCGGTCGGGGTCATCACCTCCGGCGCCTGCGGCGGGTACATGCCCTCGAGGATGGTCGGCGCCGTGTGGGTGTGGGTGGCGTGGAGGATCACACACTGTGGGTCGAGGTCGGGGCACAGCGGGCCGACGGCCTCGCGGACTCGGTTCACGATCCGGGACGGCACGCCACACCGGTCGCAGGCGACGAAGACCACGGCCTGCTCGGGCTCCGCGGCCGACTGGATGGCCAGGGCGGTGGCGGTGAGCGGGTCGAGCACGTCGGCGGAGATGCGCGCGTGGAACTGGCCGTGGAGGTTCACGGGGCGGGGTGGGGTGACGTCGACCGTGGACCAGCCGAGGCGGAGGGCGGTGGGGGCAAGCATGGCGGGTACTCCGTGGGATCTGCGGAAGTGTAGCCGATCGGACGTGCCGGGTGAAGGCGGTGGCCACAAGCGAACGTCCAGGGCCGGTAGGGGCGACCGGCAGGTCGCCCGTCTGCCTGGGCCGGCGTCGCTGGTGGCGCGGGCGACCTGCCGGTCGCCCCTACCGGGTGTTGCGGGTCCGCTCCGTCACACCACCTGCCCGCCCGCCTCGAACGCCGGTGGCTTGGCCGGGCGCGGCTCGCGCACCCGCACGGTCAACACGATCAGCCCCGCAAGCTGGAACACCGCCCCCACCGCGAACAGCCAGCCGTAGCCGACCTCCGCCAACCGCGCGCCGGCCAACGGGCTGAGCAGGCCGAGCACCCCGATGCTCGTGTTGACCAGCCCGACGTACGTCGCCCGCCGCTCCGGCGTGGCCAGCTCGAGGATCATCAGGATCCCCGACACGAAGAACGCCCCACCGGCCATCCCGAGCAGGCCGAAGACGACGTAGTACCACGCCGGCGACGTCGCCGCCGCAGCCAGGGCGAACGCCAGGCACGAGCACGCCGCGCCGCCCTGGAGCGTGAGCTTGTGCCCGTGCCGGTCGCTCAGCACGCCGGCCAGCAGGTTGCCGATCACCTGCCCGATCATCATGGCGGCGGTGTAGTCGGCGGCGGTGGCGTCGGCGATGTGCCACCGCGCCTGCGCCGAGACCGTGACGAAGCCGAAGCCCATCCCGCCGACGACCATCAGGAGCCGGGCCCAGAGGAAGCTGCGCAGATTGCTGTCGGCGCGCACCAGGGCGGGCAGCTCCGCGAAGAACTCGCGGTGGCTCTGGTGGTCCTTGAGCGCGGGGTCGACCGGCTCGCGGGTGAAGGCCAGCAGCAGCCAACTCGCCATCACCCCGGCCGCCGCCAGGGCGAACGTGTAGACGAAGTTGGTGGGGAAGGGATAGGCCTCGATCAGGTGCTTGCTGATCCACGCCCCGGCGATCCCGATGCCGGAGCCGAGGACCACCATGTAGCCGAACATCCGCCCGCGGACGGCGACGGGGAAGCAGTTGGCGACGAGGTCGGTCCAGCTCGTGGCGATCAGCCCGCCGCCGAGGCTGAAGCCGGCGAAGCTGCCGAGGAAAGAGGAGCATCGATCCGACCGGCGAGACGGGCGCCAGGACGGCGGCGACGGGCAGGAGGCAGAGGGGCAGCCGCTCGGTGAAGAGGCCGAGGTTGATGACGACGGCCTTCTTGTGGGCGACGCGCTCGATGGCATTGGCGAAGAGGATCTGCGGCAGCAGCCAGCCCGACCCGGCGATGGCGGCGAGCACGGCGAAAGCGTTCGGGTTGTGGGTCAGCTTGCTGAGGAAGAGGGGGAGGATGGTGGCGGAGGAGGCAAAGCTCATCGCGAACCACCAGCAGGCGCCCTCGGTGACGTTGACGACGAAGTTCCAGCGGAGGTGCTGCTGCTGGTAGGCGAGGCGATCGTCTTCGGACCACTGCGGGAGTGGCCGGTCGAGCTGCAAGAGCCAGCGGAAGAAGCGGACGGGCACAGATAGCTCCGGACGGAGCGGTATTGGACGCGGCGGGGCGGGGGCCTGCCGGTGAAGGCGGCGCAATGTAGGCGCGCTATCTGCGCGCCATCCGCGGCCGTGGTAGGGGCGCACGGCGTGCGCCCGGGTGGTGTACG
>JACPDV010000312.1 GCA_016183835.1 Armatimonadota bacterium | reverse complement strand
AGGTCGAGGTTGGCGTAGAAGGCCAGCATGTTGGTGGGGAAGTCGCCGTCGGCCACTACCACCATGCGGACCCGCCGCCCGTTGTCCGCCGGGGGAGGCGTGGGCTTGGACTTGTCCTAGCCCTCCTTCTCCGGCTCGGCGTCCTTGGTGCCGACCGCCCAGGCCACCGTGAACGGACCGTTGGTGGTCTGCGTCGCCGGCTTGGGCGGCGGCGGCGGCGCGGGCTGGCCCGGCGCGGCAGGCGGCGCGGGCGGCGGAGGCGCCGCTTGTGTCTCGGCCGTGGCCGCCGCCTGCGACTTGATCAGCTCGGTGACCTCGAGCTTGGGGTCCGCCACGCCCTTGTTGAAGTAGCCCGCGCGGGCGAAGATCACCGGCATCCGCCGGTTCTTCACCGCGTCGGTGATCTCGCTGGTGCCGTAGTCGACGGCTTGGAAGTAGCGCGCGTCCTCGGCGGTGACCTTGGCCTCGTTGTCGGAGATGACCGCGGCCTGGAAGTCCAGCCCGTACTTGGCGATCACTTCCTGCAGGTTCGACTTCGCATCCGGGTCGAGGCAGGCGAACAGGCGCCCGCCCTTGGCCATCCAGTCGCTCAGCTTGCGCAGCTCATCGGGTGCAAACGGCCGCTTGGGCCACACCGCCACCACAACCGCCGCGTCCGTGGGCACCTCGGGGCTGGTGAGCAGCGCCAGGTCGGCCGTGGTGTAGCGCTCCTCCTCCAGCACCTGCTTGAAGCTGCTCAGCCCGTCCTGCTTGCTCTCCGACGTCTGGCACTCGCCGTGGCCGGTGAGGAAGTAGACTTTGCGGGAGGACGGCGTGAGCAGCTTGAGCAGCCCGCGGGTGATGTCCTTCTCGTCCGCGCCGCTGACGGTCTCGAACTGCGTCGGGTTGTTCTTGAACCGGATCACCGCGCTCGGCGCCGTGGTGATGTGAGCGTCCTGGGCGACCTTCCGCTCGGCGAGGTTGACGTTCGGGTCGGAGACCTTGATCGTCACGTTGGGGTTCAGACGCCCGTACTCCTGGAGCAGCTCCTCCTGCACGCCGCGCTCGCGGTGGTAGGCGTCCTGCACCACGAACCCGTGGATCTCGACCGGGTTCTCCTTGGTGATGCTTTTCACCAGCTTCACGCTCTGATCGGAGAGTGAGTAGAACTTCTCCTTGGTCCAGTCGCCCTTGATCCAGCCCAGCCGGCGCTCGGCGACCACGTTGACCAGGATCAGGATCCCCAGCACGAGGAGCGTGATCAGCCCGGCGTTGGCCTGGTTCATCACCCCGCGCGAGGCGAGCGCCTTGGCGATGGGGTCCCACCACACCGCCAGCGCGCCAGCGAGCCCGAGGGCGCCCACCACGGCCAGCGCAGTGTCGAGGACCTTCTTCCACGGCGAGCCGTTGATCCGGTTGTACGCCAGCCAGCCCAGCGCGATGATGGTGACCACCAGCAGCGCGACGCCGATCAGCGTGCTCTTGCCGGACCCGGCGCTCTCGGCCGGAAGGTTGTTGCTTTCGTCCGCCATGTCGACCTCCCCTAGCGCCACTTGCTGGAGGCAATCACCTGTTTGGCCGCAAACAGGAAGAAGAAGATGAACGAGACGAACCAGAGGCAGTCGTGGAAAGTCACCACGCCGCGCCAGAAGTCCTCGTGGTGGCTCAGCATGCTGGTCCACTTGAGCCAGCCGGCCCACTTGCCGAGCGTCTCGGGGAGCCAGTTGCAGAGCCACAGCGCGAGCGAAGCGACGATCGTGGTGACGGCCGCCACCACCTGCGAGTTGGTCAGCGCGCTCATCAGGATGCCCAGCGCCAGGATGTAGCTGCTGAACAGCATGAAGCCCACGTAGCCGCCGATGATCGGCCCGATGTCCGGCTTGCCGAGGATCTTCAGCGTGACGGTGTAGATCAACGAGCTGAGCACCAGCCCCAGCAAGTAGAACACCGTGGCGAAGAACTTGCCCAGCACCAGCTCCCACTCGCTGAGCGGCGAGGTCAGGAGCAGCTCGATGGTGCCGATCCCCTGGTCGCCCGCCCGCTCACCGGCCAGCAGGCGCATGGTCAGGAGCGGCAGGACGATCACCAGCAGGATGGTGCAGTTGCGGAAGATCGGCTCCATGTCCGCGGTGGGCTCGCGGTCGCCGAGCATCAGCACGAAGACCATGCCGGTGAACAGCAGCCAGCAGCCCAGCACCACGTAACCCAGCGCCGAGACGTAGAACGACTTCAGCTCTTTGAGCGCAATGGCTCGCACGTTGCGCATCAGCCCGTCTCCCCTCGCACCACTGGCTCCTCGGTGGTCAGCTCCACGAAGATGTCTTCCAGCGAACGGCTGGCCACTTCGAGCCGGAGCAGACCGAACCCGCCGTTGACCAGCTCGCGGGCCACGTCCTCGCGCACGTCGCGGACGGCTTCGATGCGCAGCCGGCGCGCGCCCTCGATAGTCTCGCCCAGCTTCTCGGCCGCCACGCTGCGCACGCCGTCCACACGTTTGGCCGCCGCCACCATGCCGTCGTGCTCGCCGCGCGCCTCCACCGTGAGCACCTGCCCCGCGCTGGCGAAGCTGGTCAGGTTGGAGGGCGTGTCGTTGGCGACGATCTTGCCTTTGTTGATCACCAGCACCCGGTCGCAGACCAGCTCCACCTCGGGCAGGATGTGGGTGCTGAGGATCACCGTGTGCTTGCCGGCCAGTTCCTTGATGTGCTGGCGCACCTCGCGGATCTGCACCGGGTCGAGGCTGGCGGTGGGCTCGTCCAGGATCAGCACGTCGGGATCGTGGATCAGCGCCTGGGCCAGGCCGACGCGCTGCCGGAACCCGCGCGAGAGCCGGCCGATGATGTCGCGCCGGCGCTCGCTGAGCCCGCAGCTCGCGGTCACCGCCTCGAGCCGGCCGGGCAGGTCGGCGCCGCTCATGCCCTTCAGGCGGCCCATGTAGGCCAGGTAGCCATCGACGCTCATGTCGAGGTAGAGGGGCACGTTCTCGGGCAGGTAGCCGAGTCGCCGCCGGACCTCGCGGGAGTCCTCGTAGACGTCGAATCCGGCTATACGGGCGGTGCCGCTCGTGGCCGGGAGGAAGCAGGTCAGGACCCGCATGGTGGTGGTCTTGCCCGCGCCGTTGGGACCGAGGAAGCCGAGGATCTCACCCTTCTCGACTTCGAACGACACCCCGTCAACGGCGACGTGCGGCCCGTACGCCTTGACGAGATCCTCCACGACGACCATGCGACAACCTCCTCATTCCGCCGCCCGGAGCCCCGAACGACAGACCCAACCTCATCGGTGCCTTGCGTGCTGGCGGTGATTACAGGGGCGTCGGCGGACCCGCTGCGCAGCGGTTCAGAAGAGTAGCAACTCTGCGGTTACCTGTCAACGCGGACGGAGCGTCGACTCCTTGACAGCCGTATCGGCGCGCCCTATACTGCCAAGGTTGCTGGACGATCTGATCCAGCAGATGGTTCGCCACAGGCGTTGATGAGGACCAAGTAGGACAGCGCCGCGAGCCCAGCGAGCCGGGAGCATGGTGCAAGCCCGGCGCCGGGCGCCGTCCGAAACTCCCCTCGGAGCCGCGGCTCGAAACGCGCAAGCGCAGTAGAGCCCGCCGGGCCGACCGCCCGTTATCCTGGTCACCTATCGCCGGCGCCACCGACCCGCTTGCCGGCCGTAGGAACCAAGGGGTCACGCCTCGGCGTGGCAACACGAGTGGTACCGCGGAGCTTCCGTCTCGTTGGAGACGGGAGCTTTTTTGGTTTGGGCGGGTCCAAAGGAGCACGACATGAGCGAGCGAGTCTGGATCTTCGACACCACCCTGCGCGACGGTGAGCAGTCTCCCGGCGCCAGCCTCACCCGGCCCGAGAAGGTGGAGATCGCCCATCAGCTCGCCAAGCTCGGCGTGGACGTGATCGAGGCCGGCTTCCCGATCTCCTCGCCCGGCGACTTCGCCGCCGTGCAGCAGATCGCCGGGGAAGTGCGCGGGCCGCAGATCTGTGGCCTCTCGCGCACTCGGCCCGAGGACATCGAGCGCGCCTGGGACGCCGTCCGGCCGGCCGAGCATGCGAGGATCCACACCTTCATCGCCACCAGCGACATTCACACGCAGCAGAAGCTGCGCAAGTCGCAGGCGGAAGTGCTCCAGCTCGCCGTCGACGCCGTCGCCCTGGCCCGTGAGCTCTGCGCCGGCCACCCCGACTGCACCGTCGAGTTCTCCACCGAGGACGCCGTCCGCACCGACATCGGCTACCTCAGCGAGGTCGTCGCCGCCACGGTCGAGCGCGGCGCGCACGTGATCAACATCCCGGACACCGTGGGCATCGCCACGCCGGTGATCATGCGCGGCATCATCGAGGAGCTGTACCGCCGCGTGCCGGCGCTGCGCAACGTGATCGTCTCCACCCACTGCCACGACGACCTGGGCCTCTCGGTGGCCAACTCGCTGGCGGCGGTGGAAGTCGGCGCGCGGCAGGTCGAGTGCACCATCAACGGGCTGGGCGAGCGCGCCGGCAACGCCGCGCTCGAAGAGATC
>JACPDV010000297.1 GCA_016183835.1 Armatimonadota bacterium | reverse complement strand
AAAGCCTTCCCTTGGAGGGGAAGGCTTGCCGTGTTGCGGCTTCCAACCGGCGCTGGACTAGGACACCTCACCGGGACGTGGACCTCGCCGTCACAGAACGCTGTTCGGGGGCGAAGATACCACCCGGAGGGGGTTCTGTCAACGCGGGTGATGGGGGGATTCGGCCGGTCTGGCGGTCCGGGGTGGGCCGGCGAGAGTGCAAGATGACGCAGTGCGCTCAGCCGGTTTGTACGGCGACTCTGCGTTGGCGGTCACGCTCGATGAGTGCTCTTCACCCTGTCGCGCATGACGACCAGCAATCCGGGCCACTCGCATTCCTTGTACTGCCGCGACGCCGCCATGACCCGCGCGTGGATCCATTGCTCGTTGGGCTGGCGGAGGCGCACGATCAGGAGGCCGTAGTGTGGTTCGTCGCGGTGCTCTACAAAGCCCTTGTCTGTGGTGACAAGCACGCGCTGCTCGGCCTGGGCCAAAGGCCACAGCTCATTGTCGAACATCCCTTGGCGTGCGGTGCCCCGGATATCGAGAACGTCGTGGCCCATCGCCCGGAGTTCGTCGACGCTGATGTTCGGGATGTTCTCGTCCACCAGTACCTTCATGTGCCGAGCACGATGTCATCCAGCGGGCTCACCTGGTCCTCGGCCAGCGACGCAGCGTAGTCGAGGCAGGCTAGAATGTCCTCTCGCGTGATCGACGGGTACGCGCCCAGGAGAGTCTCGATGCTGTCGCCGTGCGCGAACATCCGGACGATCTGGTGAACCGGGATGCGCGTGCCGCGGATGCAGGCCTGGCCGTGGCAGACTCTGGGGTGAACGGAGATTCGCGCGTCCATGGGGCCAAGATACCAGACACCGCCAATGGGAGCAAGCGCGTTGCAGGCCCGCGGAGCAGTGCGGCCGGCTGCGCAGCATGGGGTCAAGGCACTTGGTACAGCCATGCCAGGCTGTCCGCCTCTACCGGCGCTACTTGCTGCCCGGCGCCAGCACCCTCGTGCCCACCACCCGCACCGGCCCGATCAGCCCGGAATCCACCAGCGGCGACTCCTTGCCCCACAGCCGCCAGCTCGTGAAGGTGAACCGCCCCGTGGGGCTCGGTTTGCCGGCGTAGAGCCAGTCCGGCCACTTCACGCACGTACCGTTGCCGTGGCGCTGGCTGTCGTCGGGCAACTGCTCGTCGCCGATCATGCGGTTGATCCACTGGTCCGTCACCCGCACCTCGAGCGCGTTCGCGCCGGCCTTGGCCACCCCGGTCACATCGACCCGATAGGGTGCGTGCCAGAGCAGCCCCAGGTCCTTGCCGTTGAGCTTCACCCCGGCCATCAGCTCGACGCGGCCGAGGTCGAGCCACAGCCGCCGGCCCGCGCCGCGCAGCTCCGCCGGGACCGTCAGCGTGGCGGAGTACGTGGCCGTCCCCGAGAACCAGCGTACCCCAGGATCGGTGTGACGGTTGAGCGGCACCAACTCGGCCATCCGCACCCGCTCCGGCGCGCCGCGGCCGGCCTGGAAGCGCACGTCCCACGGCCCCTCCAGCGCCGGCGTCTCGGGCCACGCGCCGGCCACCAGCCTGGCCGTCTTCCCGGCGGCGGTGGTCAGCTCCCAGGTGCCGGCCTCCTCCACCTCCGCCACCCAGCCGCCCTTCGGTCCGCGGGTGATCGCGCGGAGCGGCGTCAACTCCGCCGGCGTGGGGAACCGGAAGGTCTCGCCGTCGCGGCGGCTCTCCACCATCGGCTTGCCGTCGATAGTGAGCTCCACCCGCAGCGTCTTGACCACCATGTTGGCCGGATCCACCGGTCTGGCCATCTCCACGACGGCGAAGCTGCGCTGCCCCGCCTCGGCGATCCGGCGCACCTTCTCAGTCACGTCGAGGGTCCGCTGCGGGTCGCCCGGCGGGCCGTAGCTCGCCTTCTGCACGGTCACGCCCAGCGACGCGCCGAAGCTGATGGTCTCGGGATCGGTGCCCGACACCACCTGCGCCCGCCCGTCCACGGCGTACTCCACCACCAGTGTCTTTACCACGCCGAAGGCCGGATCGTTGCCCTCGGCCATGCGCGACACCTGGATGGCGCGCGCGCCGGCCGACACCAGCCGCCGCGCCTTTTCGGTCACGTCGATGGTGCGGCCCGGATCGCCCTTCGGACCGTAAGTGGCCTTGCGTCACCTCGCCGTCCGGCCGGTAGAACTCGGTGAGCACGCTCTGTCCGGTGTCCGGCGACCACAGCTCGGGCCGCTTGCCCTTGACCCGGAACGTGGCCACCGTCTGCACCGGCTGATCCAGCTTGTTGGCCACGAAGTAGATGTCGCTGTCGCCGGCGCGCCGATGAATGTAGCGCAGGGAGCGATCGCCGAATCGGTTGTGCTCGGCAAAGTCCTCGGGCACCCCGGCGCTGGCAAGGTATTCCTCGGCGGTCTGGCCCACCACCAGCCGTCCGCGGCCGATGGGGACGACCTTCTTCCCGCCCTCCCCCGCGCCGCCCCACAGCGAATCGGCGATCTGCTTCAGCTCCGCATCGCAGTCGGGGAAGCCCGCGAGGCTGGGCGACTTGAGCGGCCGGTTGCCCACCACCGTGGCGCCGGCCTCGAGCAGCGCCTTGACCCGGGCGAGGGTCTCGGGGGTCATGACGCCGCCGTCGGGAAGCGCCAGCACGCGGTAGCTCATCGCATCGGGCAGCGCCAGCCGCCCGTCCTTCACGCTCACCCGGCTGGTGAGTGCCTCGGCGGGGCAGGAGTCGAAGTTGTAGCCGGGCCGGTCGAGCGGGTCGGGCCGCGGCAGATTGGGCACGAAGTGCGCCGGCGAGTACTCGGGCGACAGGTAAAGCACGTCGGCGACGAACAGCCCCTGCCGCAGCAGCCACTGGCAGCGCGCCAGGTACTGGTGCCACGGGCCGGATTCGTCCCACCAGGTGTTGCTGCGCTCGTAGTGCAGCCCCCACGGCCCCATCGACATGCCCGGCGGCCGGTCGGGCCACGGCTGCAGTGCGTAGCGGTGGAAGACGAAGCGGTTGATCCCCTCGCAGAAGGCCCAGTCGCCAAGCGCCTTGATGTTCCCCGGGTGCGCCTGCCAGCGCTCGGCGTCGTCGCTGGTGAAGGCCTCGGCGCCCACGATGCGATGCCCGTAGACGTGCGCGGCGCTGGTCATCACGGTGCACGTGCTGGAGCCGCCGTACATCGCCGACCACCAGAACTCGCCCATCGGCTCGTCGGCGCGCCCCCCGTAGGCCAGGTCCACCGCGGGCTCGCCGTAGCCCTCGATGGTGAGGTGCATGCCCTGCTTGTGGGCCAGGTCGCGCATCACCTCGGCGTAGTCGCTCACGACCAGGTCGGAGACGGTCTGGCGCAGGTCCCACAGGAACCGCTCGCTGACCTCGAGGCTGTCCAGCACGCGGCCGGCCGCTACCGGAAGGAGCAGCAACGGGTCGTAGCCGCGGAGCTCCTGGAAACGCTCGCGCATGCGCGGGGTCCAGTTCTGCGAGCCGGTCTCCCAGCTATCGATGTGGGTGGCGACAAGCGACTTGCCCGCCAGCGGGCCGACGTCGGCGCAGAGCTTGCCCATCAGGCCGTCCCAGTAGGCCTGCGTCGCCTCGCGGCTGAGCTTGTCGGACTCCAGCCCTCGTCCGGCGGCGGGCGACGGGGCGTTCACCGCGCCGGTGAGGGTGTGGCCGACGCGCAGGATCACCCACCGGCCCGCTGGCGCGTCCCAGGCGCAGTGCCCGCCGGGAGCCATCGACGCGGTGACGTCCCTCACCTGATCGCGGGCGATCACCGCGCCGGCCGGCACCGCCGGGTAGCTGACCGTCAGCGGCACGTGCTGCGTGACCTCGGCGGACTTGCCCTGGAAGCTGGGGATGCGGTAGGCATCATCCGCCGGCTGCGGGAAGGCGAGCACGGCCACGTCGCGGTAGAACCCCTGCACCGACGGCGGCGCCGGCAGGTCGGCCTCGACCCGCTTACCCCCATCGAGGTGCGTCTCGCTCCAGGTGAGCTTCTGCATCGCCTGTTCGGGCTTGACCCAGGGCCCGCCGCTGCCGCACCAGCCGGCGTCGTTGTTCATGTTGACCTGGAGCCCCAGGCGGTTCGCCTCGGCGGCGACGTGCTTGAACAGGACGCGCCAGGTGTCGCTGGCGAAGGGTGCCGGGCCGTCGGGGGCGCCCTGGTCCACCTCCATGATCAGCACGCCGCCGATGCCCACGCGGGCCATGGCCTCGAGGTCGGCGGTGATCCCCTCGCGGGTGATGTTGCCATTGAGCCAGAACCAGTAGACCCACGGCTTGGCGTCGGGCGGTGGGTTCTGAAACCCGGCCCGGAGGTCCTGGGCGTGGGCGGCGACGACGAGCACAGCAACGGCCAGACAGAGCGTGCGGCGGCGCATGAGACTTCTCCTGCGGTGCGGACCATGGCGCACTACGGCTCGGGAGGACCCTCGAGACTCTCCACCCAGTAGTCCGGCCGACGGTGGACGTGCATCAACACGAGCACAGACAGGGAATCTGCACGTACCGCATAGAGCACGGCGTACGGGAACCGATGCACCAGACATCGTCGGATTCCAGGTCGCACCTCCGGCCATGCTTCCGGGAACTCCGCGACACCTCTCAGAGCTGCGTCGACTTCCGCTGCAAAGTCCTCGCCGAGACCCGGACATCGGTCGTCGTAGTACCCGATGGCTTCCTTCAGTTCGGCGCGTGCCGCCGGATCGAACGAGTACGTCATGCGGTAATGCGCTTCCGCAGCTCCGCCATCACCTCATCTCCTGGAATCAGGGTCGTCCGGCCCGCATCGATCTCCGCGAGCCGGCGCTCAGCCTCATCCAGCCATGCCGCCTCGACCTCCGGATCCGGGCGGTTCAGACTGCGGAGCATGGAATCGGCGATCAAGATCCGCTCCTCCACGGGCAGCTCCATCGCCTCGGCGATCAGATCCTCGACTTTCACCGTTGCACTCCAGCCGTCTGATCGAAGTCTAGCACAATGGCGGCTCGCCTGTCAGCAGCCCCGCTGGCGCCCTCTCAGCCGGCCCTGCCGCCCTGGGCTCACGGCAGCGGCGCGGCGCCGCCGCTCATCGTCAGCCCGCTGTGCTTCACCCCGCGCAGTCCGGCCAGCCGCGCGGCCAGGCCGCGCACGTCCTTCGCCGCGCCGCGGCAGACGATCACCTCCATGCAGTGGTGGTGGTCGAGGTGCACGTGGGTGGTGCAGACGATCTCGGCGTCGGCGTCGTGCTGGATGTCGAGCAGCTCATCCACCAACTGCCGCTGATGATGGTCGTAGATGATGGTCACCGCGCCGATCACGGCGGCGTCGTCTTCGGCCCAGGCGGCGGCCACCAGCGCCTGGCGGACCAGGTCGCGCAGCGCTTCGCTGCGATTCTCGAAGCCCCTCTGCCCGATCAGCCGGTCGAACGCGCCGAGCAGCTCCGCGTCCATCGACACGCCAAACCGCTCGAGTGCCATGCGGGTCCCTCGGGGGTACTGTAGCACATTCCGCACGCTGCCCCGGCGAGCAGGAGGCCGGCAGTCTCGACGCGAATGAGCAGCCCACCCGGGGTCCGCGCAGGCGGACTTCGCATGGTTGCCGCGACCTCGGTCGCCGGGAGTACCTCGGCAGAGGAGAGGGACGATGCAGCAGTTGGCACGGATCACGGCACTCATGCTCATCGCGGTCTCGTCTGCGCAAGCGCAGGACGACCCGCAGAACTACACCCGCCCCGGGGAGAACATCGCCCGCGGCAAGCCGTACACCATGGATCCGGCGCCGCGTTACGGCCTGTGCACCGATGCCGACGACAAGACCCAGCTCACCGACGGCGAGCACAGCACGGGCTACTTCTGGGCGCAGAAGACCACTGTCGGCTGGCAGGGCGGCAGCCATTTTGTCGTCAGCATCGACCTGGGGCAGATCGAGCCCATCGGCGGCGTCTCCTTCCACACCGCCGCCGGTGTGGCCGAGGTGCACTGGCCGCGCTCCATCTACCTCTACGTCAGCGACGACGGCAAGAGCTGGTGGCCCTCCGGCGAGGTGTTGGCCAAGTGCAACGAGCAGAACGGCCCGCCGCCCGAGTACGGCAACTACGGCACCTGGCGCTTCTGGACCGACCAGCTCAGGCTCCACGGGCGCTATCTGGCCATGCTCGTCAAGCCCGAGGGCGGCTACTCCTTCGTGGACGAGATCGAGGTCTACCGTGGCGACGCGGCGCTCCTCCAACTCCCGCGGAGCGGCCACTCGTCGCCCGACCTGACGGCCGCGGTGCAATCGCTCTGGTTCCGCGCCGAGGTGGAGGCCGACCTGGCCGACGTGAAGGCCGCCGTGGCCGCGGCCAAGCTCTCTGCCACCGCCCGGCGCGACGTGGGCGCGCTGGTGGCCAAGGCCGAGGCCGACCTCGACCAGGTCGACGGCGTCGGCGCCGACGCCCCGGCGATCGTGCCCTACGGCGCGCCGCACCGCGAGGTCTTCGCCGTCCACGCCGCCCTGCTGCGTGCGCTCGGCCGGCCCGAGCTGACCGTGGCCGCCGCCAACCGCTGGGATCCGCTCCGCACCACGGACCCGCCGGCCAACCGGCCCGCCGGCATCGACGTGGCGCTGATGCAGGGCGAGACCCGCGGCGCCGCGTTCACGCTCCTGAGCACCGCAACGGCCGAGCGCACGCTCACCATCCGCGGCGACGGGCTCGGAGCCGCCAAACCGCCCTGGCTGCGGCTGAAGGAAGTGCCCTGGACCGCCACCCGCTCCGGCCGCGCCGTGGCCTGTGCGCTGCCCGACATGAGGCCCACCGCCGATGGCTGGTCGCTCACGCTCGTGCCCGGCCTGCCGCAGCAGGTGTGGGTCGAGGTCGAGGGTGAGCAGGGCAAGCCCGGCCTGCGACAGGGCAGCCTGGCCCTCTACGACGGCGTCAAGCGGGTCGGCTCGGTGACGCTCAAGTTGCGCGTGTCGAAGCTGGTCATGCCCGCCGAGAACGCCCTCCTCGTCAGCGGCTGGGACTACACCGACGGCGGTGCCTACGGCATCAACCAGGCCAACCTGGAGCGCTGCATCGAGTTCCTCCGCAAGTACCGCGTCAACGCCACCTGGGCCACCGCCTCGGTCATGCCGTGGGGCCAGCACGCCGGGGACGGCACGATGGAGGAACCGCAGGACACCACCCGCCTGGACACCTGGGTCGAGCGCTGGAAGGGCGCCAAGCTGTTCTGCGTGTTCAACGCCTGGGGCGCAGCCGTGCCCGACACACCGGCCGGGCGGAAGGGCGTCGCGGACTGGATCAACTTTTACGTCAAGCACCTCGGCGAGAAGGGCATCCAGCCTTCGCAGCTCGCGCTCTTGCTGGTGGATGAGCCGAGCACGCCCGAGCAGGACCAGACCATCATCTCGTGGGCCAAGGCGATCCACGCGGCGCAGCCGGAGGTGCGGGTGTTCAACGACCCGATCTGGCAGGAGCCCGAGAAGACCACCCCGGAGCTGCTGGCCAACACCAACCTGATGAGTCCCAACCGGGCGTTCTGGCTGACCAAGACCGAGGCCCACGAGGGCGCCTACCTGCCGCACCGCTCGGCCGGCAACCAGATGGCGTTCTACTCCTGCAGCGGGCCGGTGCGGCAGCTCGCTCCGTACAGCTACCACCGCCTGCAGGCTTGGGAGTGCTGGCGCTACGGCGGAGTGATGAGCAGCTTCTGGGCGTTCAGCGACAACGGCGGCGGCTCGTCGTGGAACGAGATCTCCACCCCGACCACGGTCTTCGCCCCGCAGTTCCTCGACCAGGACGGCTGCACCACCAGCAAGCACATGGAGGCGATCCGCGAGAGCGTCTTCGACTTCGAGTACCTGACGATGCTGAAGCAGCGGCTGGAGGGCGCGGCGCCGGGCTCGGCGGCGTTCGTGGCGAAGGCGAAAGACCTCCTGGCGCATGCGGCGGAGCGGGTGCTGGCAGGCGAGATGGCGGACGGCATCTGGTGGGCGAACGACAAGGACCGAAGCGTGGCGGAGCCGGTGCGGCTGG
>JACPDV010000296.1 GCA_016183835.1 Armatimonadota bacterium | reverse complement strand
CTGGTCAGGCTGAAGCTCTGCACCTCGTTCAGCCCGCAGCCGAGGAGCAGCTCGCGCACCCGGCGCTCCAGCCGCTGCCGCGCCGAGAGCCGGCCGGTGGCCTTCCCCGCCCGCGGGATGGAGGTGGGCACGTTGTCGTAGCCGTGCAGCCGGGCGACCTCCTCGATCAGGTCCACCTCGCGAGTCAGGTCGGGCCGGCGCGTGGGCACGCCCACTTCCAGGTCCTCGCCGGCCGGCTCCACCTGCAGCCCCAGCGCCGTCAGATAGCCGGCGATCTGGGCAGCGGGGATGGCCGTGCCGAGGAAGCTGTTGCACCGTCCGGGCCGCAAGCGGATCACCGCGGGCTCGATGGGCTTGGCCACCACGTCCACGACGCCCGCCGCCACCTGCCCGCCGGCATGGGCCGCCAGCAGCCCCGCGGCGCGCTCCAGCGCATAGGGGGGCAGGCCCGGGTCCACTGTGCGCGCGAAGCGGTAGGAGCTCTCGGACTCCAACCCCAGCGTGCGCGCCGTGCGGCGGATGTTGGGCCCGTAGAATTGCGCCGCCTCGAGGAGCACATCGGTGGTGTGCTCGCTGACCTCGGTGTTCGCGCCGCCCATCACGCCGGCGAGGGCCACGCCCCGCTCGCCGTCGGTGATCAGGAGCTGCTCGCCGGTGAGCGTGCGCTTCACGCCGTCGAGCGTGACGATCACCTCGCCGGCCTGCGCCCGGCGGACGACGACCGTGCCGCCGAGGAGCGTATGGTCGAAGGCGTGCAGCGGCTGCCCCAGCTCGAACAACACGTAGTTGGTGATGTCCACCAGCACGTTGAGCGGCCGCTGCCCACAGGCGCGGAGCCGCTGCTGCATCCACTCGGGTGCCGGCCGATTGACCAGTCCGGTCACCAGCCGGGCGGCGTAGCGCGGGCAGAGGTCGCCGTCCTCCACGAGCACGGTGCAGCGCCCGAGGATGCTCTCGTCGCGGCTCTCGATCAGCTCCGCGCCGGGGAGCCGCAGCTCCGCGCCGGTGGCGGCGGCCACTTCGCGGGCGACGCCCACCATTGAGAGGCAGTCTCCGCGGTTGGGCGTCACCTCGGCCACCAGCACCGCGCCGCCGAGCCCGCCCTGCGCCTCATGAATCTCCTCGATCGGGATCCCCAGCCGGGTCAGCAGGTCGGCCAGCTCCTCGGGCGTCGCGGTGACGTCCACGTAGTCCTTCAGCCAGTGGATCGGAATGTTCAGCATGGTCGTGCCCTCGCGTCAGAACTGGGCCAGGAAGCGCTGGTCGTTCTCGAAGAACAGCCGGATGTCGTCGATGCCGTACTTCAGCATCGCGAGCCGTTCGAGCCCGACCCCGAAGGCGAAGCCGGTGTAGCGCTCGCTGTCGTAGCCGACGTTCTCCAGCACCTGCGGGTCGACCATCCCGCAGCCCAGGATCTCGAGCCAGCGGCTGTGCGGAGCGGCCGGGTCGCGGCTGATCCCGCCGGGGCCGTACCAGATCCCCATCTGCGCGCTGGGCTCGGTGAAAGGGAAATAGTCGGGCGTGAAGCGCACGATCACGCCGCTCCCGAAGAGCTCCTCCGCCAGGGCGTAGAGGGTGCCCTTCAGGTCGGCGAAGGAGATGCCCTCGTCCACCAGCAGGCCCTCGACCTGGTGGAAGGTGTGGCAGTGGGTGGCGTCCACCGCGTCGCGCCGGTAGACCCGGCCCGGCGCGATGATGCGCACCGGCGGCTCGCGGGTCTCCATGGTGCGGATCTGTACGGCCGAGGTCTCGGTGCGGAGCACCACGCTCTCGCCAACATAGAACGAGTCGCGGTCGTCGCGCGCCGGGTGATCCTCGGGGATGGCCAGGGCGGTGAAGTTGTAGTAGGACAGCTCCACCTCCGGCCCGTCCACCACGGTGAAGCCGAAGCCGGCGAAGATGTCGACCAAGTCGTTGAGGATCAGCGTCAGCGGGTGCCGGCGGCCGGGAAGCGGGACGCGGCCGGGGAGCGTCACGTCGAGCTCGCCGGCGGCCCGCGACTTGCGCCGCGCGGTCTCCGAGAGCTCCGTCTGCCGCTCGGCGAACAGCGCCTCCAGCCCGGACTTGATCTGGTTGCTCAGCTTGCCGACCACCGGCCGCTGCTCGGCGGGCACCTCGCGCATCTGCGGCAGGCCGGCGGTGAGCAGCCCCTTCTTGCCGAAGACCCGCACCCGGGCCTCTTCCAGCGTCGGCAGACTGTCGGCGGCGAGGATGATCTCACGCGCCTCGGCCTCCAGGGCTCGCAGCTTGTCTTCCATCGCACTCTCCGCCCAAACAAAAAGCGCCCCGGCCTCGCAGGACGAAAGCCGTGACGCTGCTTCCGCGGTACCACCCGCGTTGCCACTCGCAAGTGGCCGCTCCAAGGCCCGCTACTGGGGGCCGGCCGTGGGGCTCGGGAGTGAACTTCGGCCGCTGGGGCGCGGGGTCGGCTTGCAGTCGGTTGCCGACCTCCCTGCACCGCGCAGGTCCCGGGCTTACTCTGCTCCGTCTCCGCCCGTTCCGGATCCGTGTTGTCGTACGCTCTCGTACAGCGCCACCGCGGCCGCGATCGCCACGTTCAGCGACTCCGCCCCGGCCTGCATCGGCAGCCGGCAGCGCTGCGCAACCCTGTGCCATTCATCGCTCGGGCCGTGCGCTTCGTTCCCGGCGATCAGCGCCAGCGGCCACGCCAGGTCGGTCTCGAACAGCGACCGCCCGCGTGGGTCGAGCAGCACCGCCCGGTGCGGCTGCGCCGCCAGCCAGCGCGGCGCTTCGCTGAGCGGCAGCCTGGCCCACGGCACGCCCACCACGGCGCCGGCACTCGCCCTGACCACCTTCGGCTGGAGCGGGTCGGCGCAGTCGCCGGCCAGCACCACCGCGGCACCCACCGCCTGCGCCGTGCGGAGGAGCGTGCCCAGGTTGCCCGGGTCGCGCACCTCGTCCAGGACCAGCAGGAGCGGCGGCAGCGGCGCCAGCTCGTCGACGCCGGCCTCCGGCGAGCGCACCACGGCCACCAGCCCGCTCGGCGTCACCACGGCGCACAGCTCGGCGAGCAGCTCGGGCGCCACCACGATGGGCGACAGCCCGTGCTCCGCCAGCGCCGCCTCGTCCACGCCCGGCGCGGCGAAGACCTGCTCCACTTCGCCGCCCGCTGTCAGGACGGCGAGGAGCGCCCGGGAACCCTCCACCAGGAACGCCCGCTCACGCACCCGGCCGCGCCGCGTGAGCAGCGACCGGGCCCGCTTGAGCTGCGCGTTATGCCGGCTGGTGAGCACTCGCGAGCGCCGTCTTGACCAACCGCACCACCGCCGCGAAGGCGCTCTCGTCGGTGACGGCGAGGTAGGCCAGAGCCTTCCGGTCGAGGGCCACCTGTGCCAGCGAGAGGCCCTGGATGAACTGGCTGTACTTCAACCCGTGGATCCGCACGGCGGCGTTGATGCGCGTGATCCAGAGCCGCCGGAAATCGCGCCGCCGCTGCCGCCGGTCGCGATAGGCGTACTGACCCGACTTCATGAGCTGGGTCTTGGCGGCCCGGAACTGCTTCGACTTCGCGCCCCAGTAGCCCTTGGCCAGCTTGAGCACTTTCCTGCGCCTGCGCGCCCCGACCATGCCTCGTCTGACTCGCATCGGCGGTCTCCGTTACTGCAGCAACATCCGCCGAACGGCCTTGGCGTCGGCACCGTGGATCTGTTCTTCCGCGCCCACCACTCGCTTGCGCTTGCTCGACTTCTTGGTGAGCAGGTGCGCGAACCGGCCCCGCCGCCGCGTGATCTTCCCGCTCCCGGTGATCTTGAAGCGCTTGGTCGCGGACGATCGCGACTTGCTCTTGCTGACCATGCCAGCCTCCTTGGGACGCTACTTCACGTCCACTTCTTCTTCTTCTTCGTCCTCGTCGTCGTCATCATCATCGTCGCCGAAGTCCACGTCCGCGGCACCTTCGTCGACCGTGATCTCGGTCATGGTGAGCTTGGGCACCGCCGGCGCAGCGCCTTCGGGCGGACGAGTGCCCTCCGGGCGGGGGACAATCATGATGAACATCTTCTTGCCCTCCATCGCCGCCGCCTGCTCCACCTCGCCGATCTCCGCCACCGAGGTGGCCAGACGGTAGAGCATCTCCTGTCCCAGCTCGCGGTGGGTGATCTCGCGCCCGCGGAACCGCACCTCGACGCGCACCTTGTGCCCGGCGCGGAGGAACATCTCCGCCTTGCGCCGGGTCACGCCGAAGTCGTGCTCGTCGGTGGTGGGCCGCAGCCGCAGCCCTTTCACCTCACCCGTCTTCTGCTTGCGCCGCTGTTCGCGCTCGCGGCGCTGCTGCTCGAGCCGATAGCGGCCCCAGTCCATGATCCGGCACACCGGCGGTTTCGCGTCCGGGGCCACCTCGATCAGGTCCAGGCCCGCATCCTCGGCGGCCTGCAGCGCCTCGCGCAGCCAGAGGATCCCCATCTGCTGCCCGTTCTGGCCGATCAGCCGCACCTGCGATGCACGGATCTCGTGGTTCCGCCGCAGTCTCGGCTCCGGCCGGTCAGGGCGTACTTGCCTTCGTCTGATGGCCCGCTTCCCGCGCGAGCTTGTCCACGAACGCCGCCACCGGCATGGCGCCGTGATCGTGCATCCCGCGCTCGCGCACCGAAACCGCTCCACTCCCCGCTTCGCGGTCGCCTGCGACCAGCATGTACGGTATCTTCCGCGCCTCGGCGGCGGCGATCTTCGCGCTCACCCGCTCCTCGCCGGCATCCAGGTTGGCGCGGAACCCCGCCGCGCGCAGCTCCGCAGCCACTTGCTCCAGGTACTCCACGTGTCGTGCCGCCACGGGCACCAGCACCACCTGCGTCGGCGCCAGCCACGCCGGGAACACGCCCCCGGTGTGCTCGATCAGGATCCCCATGAACCGCTCGATGCTCCCCAGCAGCGCCCGGTGGATCATCACCGGGGTCGCCCGCTGATCGTCGGCGGTGACGTAGCTCACGCCGAACCGGTCCGGCATCGAGAAGTCGAGCTGGCAGGTGCCGAGCTGATGCCGCCGGCGCAGTGCGTCCGAGACCAGGAAGTCGATCTTCGGCCCGTAGAACGCGCCCTCGCCCCGGGCCACGCGGTAGCCCACGCCGCGCGCATCTAGCACCTGCTGCAGCGCCCGCCCCGCGCTCTCCCAGATCTCGTCGCTCCCCACCGACTTGTCGGGCCGCGTGCTGAGGTGGATCTCCACGTCGGAGAAGCCGAACAGCCCGTAGACCCCCAGGAGCAGATCGCAGAAGGCGTTGACCTCGCTGTCGATCTGGTCCGGCCGGCAGAAGATGTGGGCGTCGTCCTGGCAGAAGGTACGCACCCGGGTCAGCCCGGCGGTCACGCCCGACGGCTCGTAGCGGTGCAGCCGCCCGAAGTCGGCGTAGCGGATCGGCAGATCGCGATACGAGTGCCGCCGCGAGCCGAACATCATGACGTGGCCGGGGCAGTTCATCGGCTTCACCGCGTGCTGCCGCCCGTCCAGCTCGGTGAAGTACATGTTCTCGCGGTACGCCGCCAGGTGGCCGGACTTCTCCCACAGCTCCACGGAGAGGATCTGCGGGGTGATCACCTCCTGGTAGCCGTACACCGCGTACCGGCTGCGGATCAGCGCCACCAACTGGTTGTAGATGAACGCGCCGTCGGGGAAGAAGAACGGCGACGCCGGGGCGACGTCGTCGAACCACACCAGGTCCAGGTCGCGCCCCAGCTTGCGATGGTCGCGCCGCTCGGCCTCCGCGCGCAGCTCCAGGTACTCGGCCAGCTCCGCGGCGGTGGGGAACGAGGTGCCGTAGACGCGCTGCAGCATCTCGCGGTCGCTGTCGCCGCGCCAGTAGGCGGCGGAGGTGCTGAGCAGCTTGACCACGCCGAGCCGCCCGGTGCTGGGCACGTGCACGCCGCGGCAGAGGTCGACCCAGGCGTCATCGTTCCAGTAGATGCTGACCTGTTCGTCCGCGGGGATGTCGGCCAGGATCTCCAGCTTGTACTTTTCACCGCGCCCGGCAAACAGCGCGTGGGCGTCGTCGCGGCTCAGCTCGCGGCGCGCGAAGGCCTGGTCGGCGGCGATGATCTCGGCGATCTTGGCCTCGATCTGCACCAGGTCGTCAGGGGTGAACGGCCGCGGCATGTCGAAGTCGTAGTAGAACCGGCCGTCCTCGAGCGCCGGCCCGATGGTCACCTGGGCCTCGGGGAAGAGCGCCTGGACCGCCTGGGCGAGCACGTGCGCCGAGCTGTGGCGGTACACCAGCTTGCCCTCGTCGTCGTCCCAGGTGAGGAACCGCACCTCGGCGTCGCGATCGAGGGAGCTCGACAGATCGGCGGGCTGGCCGTCCACTTTGGCGGCCAGCGCCCGGCCGTCGAGCCCGAGCTGCTGCGCCACTGTCGTCAACGCAACCCCCGAAGGAACGGACAGGTCGGAACCGTCCGGCAGATGGACATTGATGGTCGCCATGCCTTGCCTCCTTTCGGGTGTTGTGCCTGCTCGATCAACGAAAACGGCTCTCGCGCCGCCTTGCTCGGATTGCGGGGAGAGCCGTTCCAGACGTGGCCGATGATGGCGGAAATCGCCCGTCACGTACCTCCCAGGCCCGCGGAATCCGACCAGGCCGACCGGAGTCGCTCGGATGGGCGGCATTGTAGCACGCCGTTTCCGATTCTGCAAACGGCGAAAATGCGCTTTCCGAGAGGACTTCTCGCCCTGCTCAGCCCTCCGCCGAGAAGGCGAACCGGGTCGTCGACGTGAACGTCTCCCCCGGCCGCAGGACCGTCGTCGGGAACGCCGGCTGGTTGACCGAATCGGGGTAGTGCTGCGTCTCCAGGCACAGCCCGGCGTGCTTCACGTAGCGCACCCCGCGTTTGCCCGTCAGGCTTCCGTCGAGGAAGTTGCCGGTGTAGAGCTGCACCCCCGGCTCGTTCGTCTCCACGCGCATCACCCGCCCGCTGCCCGGCTCGCTGAGCACGGCGCACGGACGCAGGCCCGTGCCCCGGACCACGTAGCAGTGGTCGTAGCCGGTGGGGTTCTCGTTGACCCGGTCGATCCGCTCGCCCACCGGTGTCGGTTGGCGGAAGTCGAGCAGTGTGCCATCGAGCGAGGCGATCTCGCCGCCGGGGATGAAGTCGGCGTCCACCGGCACGTAGCCGTCCGCCTCGAGCCGCAGCACATGGTCGCGGACGGTGCCTGCGCCGGCTAGGTTGAAGTAGCTGTGGTTGGTCAGGTTGACCGGCGTCGGGCGGTCGGTGACTGCGCGGTAGTCGATGCGCAGGGCGGTGCCGGCGAGGGTGTACACCACTTCCACGTCGAGCGTGCCCGGGTAGCCCTCGTCGCCATCGGGGCTGGTGTGGGTCAGCCGCAGCGCCGGGCCGTCGGCGGTCTCGGCGCCTTCGGCCGCCCAGACCTTGCGGTCGAAGGCGTCCAGTCCGCCGTGCAACGCATGCCCGCCGTCGTTGGCGGCGAGCTGGTAGGTCTGCCCGTCGAGGGTGAACCGGGCGTGGGCGATGCGGTTGGCGACGCGGCCACAGATCGCGCCGAAGTAGGGGTGCCGGACGAGGTAGGGCTCGAGGTGGTCGTAGCCGAGCACCACGTCGCCCGGCTCGCCGTGCCGGTCGGGGCACCACAGCTCGGCGACGATGCCGCCCCAGGTGATGATGCGCGCCACCACGCCGGAGCCGTTGTGGAGGATTAAGCTCGCCACCTCCGTGCCGTCGGGCAGTTCGCCGAACGCCGATCGCTCGATCGCCATCGTTGGTCTCACTCTTCAAGCGCTTTGTAACGGAGTCCGGCCCCCTCTCCCCCCGGGAGAGGGACGGGGTGAGGGTCTCGGGACCGCTGCCGGGTTGGCCCTCGCCCCAACCCTCTCCCGGGGGGAGAGGGAGTCGGAGCCGGAAGGATCGGCGCCCCTTCCCCCGGCTCACCGCTCACCGTTCACGGCTCACGGTGCAGTACCCGCCCACCGACCACCGTCGCCACCACCTCGATCGGCCCCGTGGTGGTCCAGCGGAAGCACGTGACGTCGCCCCGCAGCCCGGCGCGGAGCTGCCCGGTGACCGACTGCAGACCCAGGATCCGCGCGGGGATGCGGGTCACGGTGGCCAGGGCGCCGTCCTCACCCAGGTCCGTGGCGCGCTGCAGGTTGGCCACGCAGGTGTCGAGCAGGTGCCCGGCGCCGGCCAGGAAGGGCGTGCCGGCCAGGTTGACGCGCCCGCTGGGGAGTACTTCGTGCCGCCCGTTGTGGTAGATTCCCGGCCGCATGCCGCCCAGCATGACCGCGTCGGACACTGTGTAGATCCGCTCCGGGCCTTTGATCCGCGCAAAGGACTTGAGCACCGCGGCCGGCACGTGGTGCAGGTCGCCGATCACCCCGACGGTCAGCTCGTCGGCGGCGAGCTGCTCCCAGACGTAGTTGCGCAGCCGCGGGAGCAGGGCGTGCGAGCCGTTGCCCAAGTGGGTGGAGATGGAGGCGCCGGCGTCGATGGCGGCATGGACGTCTTCGGGCTGCGCGTCGGAGTGGCCGATGCTCACCACCACGCCGCTGTCCGCCGCCTTGCGGATCACCGCGAGGGCGCCCGGCCGCTCGGGCGCCAGGGTGAGGATCCGGATCCGCCCGCCGGCCGCCTCCTGGAATTGCTGGAACAGGTCCCAGTCGGGATCGCGGATGAACTCCAGCATGTGCGCGCCGCGCGGGCCTTCCACGGGCGAGAGGAAGGGCCCCTCGAGGTGGATGCCGAGGACCTGCTCGGCGAGGCCGGGATCCGCGTCGCAGGCGGTGGCGACGGCGCGGGCCGCGAGGAGGATGTCCTCGGGCGAGTTGGTGACGAGGGTCGGGCAGAACAGCCCGGTGCCGTGTTCGGCGAGCGAGTGCGCCACGGCGTGGACGGCGTCGGGTGTGGAGACCTGCCCGCTCCACACGCGGCAGTTCAGGTCCACGCCGCCGTAGCCGTTCACCTGCAGGTCGGCGTGAGCGGAGGAGACCACGCAGCCGGCGTCGCCGTGGTCGGCCGGGGAGTCGCTCGCGGGCTCCACGGAGGCGATGCGAGCGCCCTCGATGACCACGTCGACGACGTCCGGCCTCCCCGGCAGACGGCCTCGAATGCGCATGATGGCTCACTTTCGGTAACGAGCGACTAGGGGTAGCACGAACGCCGCGCGACTGCAAGCACTATTCGGCCGAAGGGACGCCCCGTCAGGCCGCGAACCTGCGGCCGGAGGTCAGGTGGCCGATGGCATCCGAGCAGGCAGTGCTGGCGTTCGACATCAGCGGGTCCCGGGCGTTGCTGGGGCGCGTCACGCGCACGGGCGGGTTGGCGTCGGCGCGGGAGGTGCGCAACGCGGGCGACGAGGCCGCCGGCTACTGGCCCCGGATCCTGGCCGCGGCGGCCGAGGTGCTGGCCGAGGCCGACGTGGCGGCGGTGGGGATGTCTTTCGGCGGGCCGGTGGACTACCACAACAAGGTCGTCAGCATCCACGTCGGTGGCTGGGCGGACATCGACATCGCGGGCGGGCTGGCGGAGCTGACCGGCCGCCCGGTGCGGGTCGAGAACGACGCCAACTGCGGCGCGCTGGGCGAGTACTACGATGGCGCCTGGGGGCGGGTGCACACGCTGGTCTTCCTGACCTGCAGCACCGGCATCGGGGGCGGGATCGTGGCGGGCGACGTGCTGTTCAAGGGCAGCCGCGGCCGGGCGGGCGAGGTGGGGCACATCGTGGTGGATCCCGACGGGTTCTCCTGCCCGTGCGGCTCGCGCGGCTGCCTGGAGGCGCACTGCAGCGGCACGGCCATTGCCCGGCGGGCCACGCTGGCGCTGGCGGGGCACCCCGACTCGGCCCTCGCGAGGGAGCTGGTGGACGGGCAGGTGAGCGGCGCGAAAGCCGTGTTCGACTGCGCCGCCGCGGGCGACCGGCTGGCCGGGGAGGTGCTGCGGGCGGTATTCGAGGACTACGGGCGCGGGATCGGGGCGATCCAGAACGTGTTCGATCCGGACCTGATCGTCATCGGTGGCGGCGTGAGCCTGGCGGGGAAGGCGCTCACCGAGCCGCTCGCGGCCGCGGCGAAGCCGTGGCTGATGTGCCACAAGCGCGACCACCTGCGGGTGGAGGCGGCGTCACTGGGACTCCACGCGCAGCTCCACGGCGCGGCCTGGCTGGCGTGGCAGGCGGCGGGGCAGGGCTGAAGGCGATGGACAGCCCCGCCGGTCACGATGCGCCGCGCCTACGGCTGGCGGCGCCGAGCTGGCCGGGCGGTCTGGTGCTTGCGGTGCTGCTGATCGTGGGAGTCAACGCGCTGTGCCGCAACGTCAGCTCGCTGGACAGCTTCCACACCCTCCCCACGGCGATGAGTCTCCTCCGCCATCACGACCTCGACCTGGACGAGTACCCGCGCGCCCACCTGATCGACTACCGCATCGACCGGGCCAACGGCGACGTCTACAACCGCTACCCGTTGGGTGTCTCGCTGTGGGCGGTGCCGTTCGTCTGGGTGGCGGACAAGGTGGTGGGCGTAGCCTGGGGTGACGACCTCGAAGCGATGATGAAGCGGGTGCCGCCGGTGCCGCTCGAGGTCTTCCCGGCGGCGTTCGCGGTGGCGCTGGCGACGATCCTGCTGATGATCCTGGTTCGCCGCGAGGCCTCGGCGGGCACGGCCTGGCTGCTGGGGATGACCTTCGCCTTCGCCACGCCGGCGTGGAGCAGTGCGAGCCGGGGCCTATGGCAGCATGGGCCGGAGGTGATGTGCCTGGCGGCGGCCCTGCTCTGCCTGGAGCGGGCGGAGGCGCAGCCGCGCTGGCTGGCGGGGGCCGGGGTGTGCCTCGGCACCGCGTACTGGATGCGGCCGTTGGCGGCGCTGGTGATCGCGGTGCTGCTGGTCTACGCGGTGGGCCGCCACTGGCTGGCCGCGGTGTGTATGGTGGGCGGGCTGGCGGTCGCGTTGGCGCCGTTCGTGTGGGTCAGTTGGGCCACGTTCGGCCAGCCGCTGCCGCCCTACTACACACAGCACCTGCAGCCGCGGCCGGATCTGGGTGCGTTCCTCGGACTGTGGGTGAGCCCGTCGCGCGGGCTGCTGGTCTACTCGCCGGTCCTGCTGCTGTCGTTCTGGGGCATGGTGCTGCGCTGGCGGGAGGGCCGGCGGCGGTGGCTCGACGGGTCGCTGATGGCCATCCTGTTCCT
>JACPDV010000295.1 GCA_016183835.1 Armatimonadota bacterium | reverse complement strand
GGTCATCGCCGACCACGACCAGCTCCTCCGCGACATCGTCGAAACCCATCACGGCCACGTCTTCAAGCTGATCGGCGATGCCTGCTGCGCCGCCTTCGCCGCGCCCCGCGACGCCGTCGCCGCCGCGCTGGCCGGGCAACTGGCGCTCCTCGAAGCCGACTGGCCGGCCGGACTGCGGCCCAGCGTGCGGATGGGCGTGCACTGCGGGCCCGTCACCGCGCGCGAAGGCGACTACTGGGGGCCCGCCCTCAACCGCCTCTCGCGCATCCTGCACGCCGCGCACGGCGGCCAGATCCTGCTCTCCGGTCCGGTCGTCGCGCTGGTCGAGGGCAACCTGCCGCCCGACTGCGACCTCGTCTCCCTCGGCGAGCACCGGCTGCGCGACCTCGAGCGGCCCATCGCCATCAGCCAGCTCCTCCACCCGTGCCTGCCGACCGGCTTCCCGCCCGTCCGCTCGCTCCAGCACATCCGGCACAACCTGCCGCTGCAGGTCAGCGCCTTCATCGGCCGCGAGGGTGAGCTGCGCGAGCTGCGCGCGCGGCTCGGCGACCACCGGCTGGTGACCATCACCGGCGTCGGCGGGTGCGGCAAGACGCGCCTGGCCATCCAGCTCGCCGCCGAGCTGGCGTCCGCTGAAACCGATGGCGCGTGGCTCGTGGAGCTGGCCGCGCTCACCGACCCGGCGCTGGTGACGCAGACTGTCGCCGCCGAGCTCGACGTGCGCCCGCCGCCGGGCGGCAGCTTCCTCGACGCGCTGCTCGACCACCTCCGCGACCGCCGGCTGCTGCTCGTGATGGACAACTGCGAGCACCTGCTCGACGCCGCCAGCGAGCTGGCCGAGACGATCCTGCAGCACTGCTCGGACGTGGTGATCGTCGCCACCAGCCGCGAGCCGCTGGGGGTGGGCGGCGAGGTGGTCTATCGTCTGCGGTCGCTCGGCTTGCCGGGAGCGGAGGACGACGTGCGCGCCCTCGCCTCCGCCGAAGCGGTGCGGCTGTTCGTGGAGCGGGCCGCCGCGGCCGCGTCCGGCTTCGATCTGCGCCCCCACAACGCGGCTGCCGTGGCGGAGATCTGCCGGCGGCTCGACGGCCTCCCGCTGGCCATCGAGCTGGCGGCGGCACGGGTGCGGTCGATGGCGCCCGAGCGCATCGCCGGGCGGCTGGACGAGCGCTTCAAGCTGCTTACCGGCGGGAGCCGCACCGCCATGCCGCGCCACCGCACGCTCCAGGGGGCCGTCGACTGGAGCTACGACCTGCTCCACGCCGACGAGCAGCGGGTTTTGCTGGCGCTCAGCGTGTTCTACGGCGGCTGGACCCTGGAGGCGGCGGAGCGGGTCTGTGGCGATGGACTGGAGCGCTGGGAGCTGCTCGACCTCTTCACCAGCCTCGTGGACAAGTCGCTCGTGATCTACGACGAGGAGGCCGACCGCTCCCGCCTGCTCGAGACCGTGCGCCAGTACGCCGCCGAGCGCCTCGCGGCCGACGCGGCGGCGGTGCGCGACCGTCACCTGGCCTGGTTCGGCGGCCTGGTGGCCGAGGGGTTCGCGGCCCGCCGCGGGCCGCACGAGGCCGAGTGGGCGCAGCGCCTGGAGGCCGACCAGGAGAACCTCCGCGCCGCCCTGGACTGGTGCGCGGCCGCTCCGTCGCGCGCCGCGGACGGGCTGCGCCTGGCCGGGCAGCTCTACTGGTTTTGGGATCACCACGGCTACTGGCAGGAGGGCCGGCGGCAGCTCGAAGGGGCGCTCGCCGCCATGCCGGACGCGGCGACGCCGGAGCGCGCCCTGGCGCTGCAGGGCGCCGGATTGCTGACCATGCACCTGGGCGACTTGGAGGCGGCCGAGCGGTGGGACCTGGCGGCGATGGCAGCCTGGGAGCGGCTCGGCGACCGGGCCAGCTACTGCCGGGTGCAGCACAACCTCGGCCGCGTGGCGCAGCGCCGGGAGGACCTGACCACCGCCTCCCGCCTGATCGCCGAGTGCGTGGCCGAGCAGCGCCGGCTGGGCGACCTCGACGGCCTGCCGATCAGCCTCCAGAGCCTCGGCAACCTGCGCAGCGTGGAGGGCGATCAGGCCGGCGCGGCCGAGCTGCTGGAGGAGGCGCTGCTCCTGCTGCACGCCCGCGACGACGGGGCGGGCATCGCCTACTGCCTGAGCAGCCTGGGCAATGTGGCGCAGCGCCGCGGCGACCTGGCCGCGGCGCGCCGGCTGCACGAGCAGAGCCTGACCATCCAGCGCGAGCTGGGCGACCGCCGCGGCCTGATGTTCGCCCTCGCCAACCTGGGTGCGGCGCTCCGCGCCGAGGGCGACAACCACGCCGCGCGCGACCGCTACGAGGAGGGCTTGCGGATCGCCGCGCAGATCGGCGACCGCACCGCGACGACGGTGTTGCTGGTCAACCTCGGCGCCATCGACACCGATGAGGGGTGCTACGCGGAGGCGCAGGCCAGGCTGGACGCCTGCCTCGACCTCTGCCGCGAGACGGGCAGCCGGCGGATGACCGCCTACTGCCTGCGCAACCTCGGCTCGCTGGCCCGCAAGCAGGGCCACCTGGAGACCGCCCGCGACCACTACCGGGCCAGCCTGGAGCTGCGCGTGGCGCTGGACGATCGGCTGGGGTACCCGGAGCTGTGGGAGGCCTGGGCGGGACTGGCGGAGCCGGCGCTCGCGGCGCAGCTCCTGGGTGCGGCCGACCGGCTGCGCGCGGAGGTGGGTCTGCCGCGGACGCCGAGCCAGGAGCACGACCTGAGCACGGCCCTGGCGCCGCTCCGCCAGGCCCTGGGCGAGGCCGCCTGGACCGCCAGCGTCCGGTCCGGCCAGGCCCTGGGCGACGCGGAGGTGCTGGGGCTGTTGCATTCCTGACATGCTTGTCGTTTAATATCCGTGGCCGGGGTGGTGAAACCCTTGCAACCCCTCTTGGCCGAACCATGAACGTCTCGCCTGTCATCCCCGCCGTTCGCCGTCGCCTGGAGGTGCGCGGTCTGGTCCAGGGCGTCGGCTTCCGGCCGTTCGCCTGGCGGCTGGCGCACGAGCTGGGGCTCGGCGGGAGCGTGCTCAACCACTCGGGCGGCGTGACCATCGAGGTCGAGGGGCCGGGGGAGCGGGTGGCCCGGTTCCAGGAGCGTCTTGCCGCCGAGCTGCCTCCACCCGGGCGCGTGGATGCCGTCGAGACGACGGCGCTCCCTCTGACTGGCGAGACCGCCTTTCGCATCGCCGAGAGCGAGGGGCGGGGTGGGGCGGTGGCGCTGGTGCTCCCCGACGTGGCCACTTGCCCGGAGTGCCGGCGCGAGATCTTCGACCCCGGCGACCGGCGCTGGGGCTATGCCTTCACCAACTGCACCCACTGCGGGCCACGCTTCAGCATCGTCGCCGACGTGCCCTACGACCGGGCCAACACCACCATGCGCGGGTTCGTGATGTGTCCGGAGTGCCGGGCGGAGTACGACGATCCGGCGGACCGGCGGTTTCATGCGCAGCCGAATGCCTGTCCGGAGTGCGGACCGAACGTGGAGCTGGCGATCGCCGAGGCTGACACCCTCCCCTGCGGAGCGGGGGAGGGACGGGGTGGGGGTCTCCGGCTCGGCTGGTCGCGGGTTGCGTACCCCCCTCCCACCTCCCCCCGCTTCGCAGGGGGAGGGGCCGAATGCGTGGCGGACGCCGCCGAACTCC
The DNA here is from genome assembly GCA_016183835.1 of Armatimonadota bacterium. Taxonomy (GTDB): domain Bacteria; phylum Armatimonadota; class UBA10988; order UBA10988; family UBA10988; genus JACPDV01. The sequence continues at coordinate 370 of JACPDV010000295.1, read as the reverse complement.
TGAGAGCCGGCGGGATCCTCGCCGTCAAGGGCCTGGGCGGGTATCACCTCGCCTGCGACGCCCGGAACGCCGCCGCCGTGGACCGCCTGCGCGCGCGCAAGCACCGCGACGCCAAGCCCCTCGCCGTCATGGTCGCCGACCTCGATGGGGCACGCGAGCTGGTGGCGGTGTGCGAACACGAGGCGGAGCTGCTGGCCTCGCCCGAAGCGCCGATCGTGCTGTTGAGCCGGACGGGCGACCTGCCGGTGGCCCCTACCGAGGGTGGCGGCGGGGCGCGGACGGGCGACCTTCCGGTCGCCCCTACCGGCGCCGCGGGCCGTTTGGCGCCGGCGATCGCCCCCGGGCTGACCACCGTCGGCGTCATGCTCGC
>JACPDV010000294.1 GCA_016183835.1 Armatimonadota bacterium | reverse complement strand
TCAAGGTCAGGTAGGGCACGACGAAGTACCATTCCTCGTCGGTCACGTCGCTCGGGTAGAGTTTTCTGTCCATCTATACATGGACAGAAAACCGCACCGTTCCACTCGCCGCGGCGCACGAAGTGCATAACAGGCTCTAGGGCCGAACTGATCGCTGCCGAGCATGTCGACGTCGCTCCGTGCGCCGGCGCCAGTGTAGGCTCCGATGACGTTCGTCGTCTGCCCGGCGGTGACCGTGGCCTGCTGGTCCGCCGGTGCGTTGAAGCCCGCCAGGGCGTTGAAGTGGATCGTGTGCGCGCCGGGCGCCAGGTTGGTCACCGTCGCGCCGTCGGCCTGTGCCGCCCCGCCGTCGACGGTCCAGGTTGCCGCGGCCGCGCCAGCCGGCTGGATTGTCACCTGCACCGAGCCGGTGGTCGGCACGATGGCCGTGTAGGTCCCGACGGCGTTCGTCGTCTGCCCGGCCGCGACCGTCACCTGCTGGTCCGCCGGGGCGGTGAAGCCCGCCAGGGCGTTGAAGTGCACCGTGTGATTGCCGGGCGAGAGGCCGCTCACCGTGGCACCGCTGGCGCGCGCGGCTCCGCCGTCGAGCGTCCAGGTCGCCGCCGCCGCGCCTGCAGGCTGGATGGTCACCCTCGCCGAGCCGGTCGTCGGCGCGGGGTTGGTGCTGCTGCTGCAGCCGCCGATTGCCGCCGCGACCAACGCGACCGCGACCGTCGCCGCCGCCAAGCGGCGCAGACATGAATGGACCGATCCCATGTGTCTCTCCACAAGCCGGCCCGGCCCCCTTCTCAGGATCCTGGCGCCGCCGGGGCACGACGAAAACCACCGGGGCGTGTCGCCAGCTTCTGACGACACGATGGTCGGTTGTGCCCAGCCCCGCGGAGTCCGTTACAGCCGAGAGTCAAGAGATCCAGCCGGCCACATCCTTCGCATAGTACGTGATGATCAGGTCCGCCCCCGCCCGCGCGATGCTGGTCAGCGTCTCCGTCGCCACGCGCTGTTCATCGATCCACCCGTTCGCGGCCGCGGCCTTGATCATCGAGAACTCGCCGCTCACGTGGTACGCCGCGACCGGGTGCGGCACCGCCTCGCGCACGTCGCGGATGATGTCCAGATACGCCACCGCCGGCTTGACCATCACGATGTCGGCGCCCTCCTCGATATCCAGCAGCACCTCGCGCAGCGCCTCGCGGCGGTTGGGCGGGTCCATCTGGTAGCCGCGCCGGTCGCCGAACGCCGGGGTCGAGCCCGCCGCCTCGCGGAACGGGCCGTAGAACCCGCTGGCGAACTTCGCCGCGTAGGACATGATCGGGATCTGGTCGAACCCGTTGGCGTCGAGTCCGGCGCGAATCGCCGCCACCCGGCCGTCCATCATGTCGCTCGGCGCAATGATGTCCGCGCCGGCCGCCGCCTGCGCCACCGCCGTGCGCACCAGCAGCTCCAAGGTGGCGTCGTTGAGCACCTGCCCGCGCTCGTCGAGCCGGCCGCAATGCCCGTGCGACGTGTACTCGCAGAGGCACGTGTCGGCCACCGCCACGAGCTCCGGCGCGGCCCCTTTGACCACCCGGAGCGCCTCCTGCACGATGCCGCGCTCGTGCCACGCGCCGGTGGCCTCGGGGTCCTTGTCGGCGGGGATGCCGAAGAGCAGCACGGCCGGGATGCCGAGTGAGGCAATCTCCTCGATCTCGCCCGGGAGGCGGTCGAGGGACCAGCGGTAGTTGCCCGGCATAGCGCCGATGGGCTCCTGCACACCCTGCCCGGCGGTGATGAAAAGCGGGTAGATGAGCTGGTCGACCGAGAGCCGGGTCTCGCGCACCATGCGGCGGAGCGTCTCGGTGCGCCGGAGGCGGCGGAGGCGTTGGATCGGGAAGGCCATGCGGGGGCTCCTGCGGGGGGATTCTAACGCCGCGGGCCGCGAACCGGCAAGACGTCGTAGGGCGTGCTCTTGCACGCCGCTCCAACGGTGGGTGTCGCGACGGGGTGGATGGCGGGCAACAGCTCGCCCTACGCGTGCAGAGGGAACGGCGTCGGTAGCGGGAACCCGCGGGGTGGAGACTGGCATGATCCGGGTCGGCATCGTCGGCGTACGCCGCGGCAGCAGCTTCTTCGCGCTCAACCACTTCGACGGCGTGCGGGTCACCGCGATCTGTGATCTTCAGCCCGAGGCCCTGATCGCCGCCGGCGAGGCGCACGGCATCGCGGCCGACATGCGCTTCGCCGACTACGCCGCGATGCTCGACCACGTCGACGCCGTGGTGGTGGGCACCCCCATCGAGCACCATGCCGCGCAGTCCATCGCCGCCTTGGAGGCGGGCAAGCATGTGCTGTGCGAGGTCACCGCCGCCGAGACTTCGGACCAGTGCCGCGCCCTCGTCGCCGCCGCGGAGCGGAGCGCGGGCGTCTACATGATGGCCGAGAACTACTGCTACCGCCGGCCCGTGGTGCTGGTGCGCGAGATGGCCAGGCAAGGGCTGTTCGGCGAGCTGTACTACGGCGAGGGCGAGTACGTGCACAACTGCCGTGCGCTGCGCTACCACCCCGACGGCAGCCTGACCTGGCGCGGCGAGTGGCGGCTGCGGCACACCGGCGTGTCGTACCCCACCCACAGCGTCGGCCCGCTGGCGCGGATCTTCGACGACCGGCCGGTGTCCGTCGCCTGCGGCGGGAGCGGCTCGGTGTGCAACCCCGAGTTCAAGCACGACGACTGCAACCTGGCCCTCGTCCGCACCGCCCGCGGCGGGCTGTGGAAGATCCGCGTCGACAACCACTCGCTCCGGCCGCACAACATGGCGTTCTACCAGGTGCAAGGCACCCTTGGCTGCTGGGAATCGTCGCGCGGGCTGGGTGACCAGGACGTGGTGTGGCTGAAGGACCGCTCGTCCGACCCGAACCGCTGGGAGCCGCTGAGCGCGTTGGAGAGCGAGTTCCTGCCCGCGGGCTACCTGCACCCGCCCGAGGAGGCGCTCCGCGCGGGGCACGGCGGGGGCGACTGGTGGGAGCTGGCCGACTTCGTGGCGGCAGTGCGCGGCGAGCGGCCGCCAGCGGTGGACGTGCACGACGCCGTGCGGTGGACGCTGGTGGGGATCGTGTCGGAACAGTCGCTGGCGTGCGGCGGATCGGCGCTGCCCATCGAGGATCCGGCGGAGTGGCGGGGGGCGGCTCAGTCGGCGGCGTGATCCCACCACACCCGGTCGCGCAGCCCGGCGATCCGCTCTTCGAGGGCAAAGCGGAGGAACAGCGCCGTGCCGAGGAGCGGTGAACTGCGCTCGGCGGGCCGCCTCCGGCGGAGGTGGCGGAGCAGCGCCGCGCAATGCTCCGCGTGCCTCAGCGCGTCGCGACACTGCACGATGTTGCCGCACAGGTGCGCCTCGGCGTAGCCCAGCCCGTGACCGGCGGCGATGCACTCGGCCACTGCCCGCGATTCACTCGCCAGCCTGCGCCACAGGCTCTGCGGTGCGGAGCCGGCCGCGAGCCGCTGCTCCACCCCGTTGGACAGCTCGTGCGCCAGGCGGAAAGCCGGGAGCAGCGCCAACGGCCCGTCCGGCGCCGGCTCATCCGGCGGCTCGGGCGAGGTGAGGGATTCCAGCCCCAGCAGCCCGACCAACTCGGCGTCTTCGGCACCGCCGGCGGCGCGAGGGGACGACGCCCGGGCGTGCGACGTGAAGAAGCGCTCCCACTGCGCCTCGTTCCAAGGCAGGGGCTCGCTCGCCGACGCCGGCCGACGGTTCTCCTGCATGTCGTTCCCCGCCCAACCCTTTCTCTTTGGACCCTGCGCGGTCCGGCCCGTTTCCGTGCGCCACCGCGGTCCCTGATGGGGTTATCGCCCACCGCACCCGAGACCCTGCAACCGTTTGCCGGTGAGGGTAACGCGAAGTTCAAGCGTTCGCCGGCCTCAGCGCCTGCGCCGCGATGTCGTGGCGATAGTGGCAGTCCTCCCAGGTGATCCGCGCCACGGCCTCGTACGCCCGCGCCGCGGCCGCGGGCAGGCTGTCGCCCGTGCCGGTCACGCCCAGGACCCGACCGCCGGCGGTGGCGACGTCGCCATCCGCCGCCTTCGTCCCCGCGTGGAACACCACCACGTCCGCCATCGCTGCCGCCTCGTCCAGCCCGCTGATGCGCAGCCCGGTGCGGTAGCTTTCGGGATACCCGCCCGAGGCCATCACCACGCACACCGCGGCACGCTCGCTCCAGCTTACGTCCACTTCGCTCAAGCGTCCGGTGGCCGTGGCGTGGCAGATCTCGCCGAAGTCGCCCGACAGCAAGGGTAGGATCGCCTGGGTCTCCGGGTCGCCGAAGCGGCAGTTGTATTCCAGGGTGCGCACACCGTCCGGAGTGAGCATGTAGCCGCCATACAGCACCCCACAGTACGGCGCCGCGCGCTCGGCCAGCGCGTTCACGGTAGGCTGCAGACAGGTTGCCAGGATCTCATCGATCAGGCTGGCGGGGATCTGCGGCACGGGGCTGTAGGCGCCCATGCCGCCGGTGTTCAGCCCGGCGTCGCCGTCCAGCGCCCGCTTGTGGTCTTGCGAGACGGGGAGCAGCTTCACCGTCTCGCCGTCCACCAGCGCCATGACGCTGACCTCCGGCCCGGTCATGCACTCCTCGATCACCAGCCGCGCGCCGGCCTCGCCGAAGCAGCGCTCGCGCATGATCAGGTCCACCGCGCGGTGCG
>JACPDV010000293.1 GCA_016183835.1 Armatimonadota bacterium | reverse complement strand
ACGTGATCCAGCCCGAGCGCGGCCGGTTCGACTGGACCGCCGCCGACAAGTTCCTCGACACCGCCCGCGCCAACGGGATGGAGGTCAGCGGGCTGCTCCTCTACAACCTGCCGTGGAGCAGGGCCGGGGACGTGCACCTGCCGGTGGACGTGCTCGACGACTGGGCCGCCTACGTGACCGCCGTGGCCGGACACAGCCGCGGCCAGGTGAAGTACTGGGAGGTGTGGAACGAGACGCCGAACTTCATCGGCAAGGGCACCGCGGCCGACTACGCCGCCACCGTGGTCCGCGCGCACGACGCCGCCAAGGCCGCCGACCCCGCCTGCCGGGTGGGCCTCAGCATTCAGAGCAACAACGTCAACTGGATCGAGCAGGTGCTCAAGGCCGGCGCAAAGAGCCACTACGACTACATCGCCGTGCACCCCTACGAGATCCTCGGCATGGTGGAGCAGTACGGGTGCGACGCCGTCTACCTGAGCATCGTCCCGACCCTCCGCAAGATGCTCGCGGCGCAGGACCCGGCGCGGGCCGACGTGCCGATCTGGGTCACCGAGGTGGGCTGCGACGCCAGGGACGGCGAGCCGGTGCAGGCGATCTCGTTGGTCAAGGCGTTCGTCTTGGCGCTCGCACAGGGCGTGGCGCGGGTGGACTGGTTCGAGGGCAAGGACGGCGACAGCGGGCCGATGGGGCTGCTGCGGGCCGATCGCACGCCGCGCATGGCCTACGGCACAGTGGCCCGCCTCACGCAGCAGCTCGGGCCGGCTCCGCGCTACCTCGGCTGGGTGCAGTTCGGCGAGGGTGCCCACGGATTCGTGTTCCAGGGCGCCGACGGTCCGGTGATGGCGGCCTGGGCGCGGCCGGGGACCAGCGCGCATCTCTCCCTCGGCGCCGCGGCGCAGATCGTGGATCCGCTCACCGGGGGCGTCAGCACGGCGGACGGCTGCACGCTGACCGGCGCGCCGGTGCTGGTGGTCGGCGTGCCGGAGGCGCTGCTCGCGACGGCCCGGGCGAACCACGACCGGCCGGTGCCGTGGGGCGGCGACTACCGCGGCGCCACGTCGGTCTACCTCGCGGCGGGACACCCGACCGTGGAGCGCGGACTGCACCTGCTGGGGAACGCGCCGACGGTGGAGGTGGGTGGCGTGCCGGCGCTGGACTGCGGCCTGAGCGCCGGGCAGGCGTTCGCGGTGGATCCGGGCTTCCTGAGCTACGACACGCGGCCGATCACGATCACCGCGGTGGTCCGCCGCAACGCGGCCGGCGACAACGCGGGGTTCAACCTGTGGTACGAATCGACCTCGGGCATCAAGGGCACGGGCGCGTGGTTCACGATCCCCGAAGTTCAGGGCTGGCAGACGCAGACGTGGACGATCACCGACGCGCAGTTCGTAGGGAAGTGGGCCTACAACTTCCTGTTCAACGCCGACACGCCGCGGCCGTACTTCCTGCGCAGCTTGACGGTCACGATGGCGAGGGATTCGACCGAGATAGCCCCGCATTGAAATGCGGGCCTCTTCCATGCCAAACCCGACCGCAGGGCGGGTTTCGTGGTGAGGAGACCCCGGTCTCAACCGGGGGCGCGGGTGGCGGGCGCCCTCACCCGGGTGCCGTGAACTCGACCTCCAGGATCCCCCATTCCCGGACCTCCGGCAGCACCAGCCGGAGCAGCCCGGGCAGCTCCTCGGGCTCCACGGCGACCGGCTCCGCGCCCACCGCGTGCCACACCGCCCGCGCCACCTTCGGACCCAACTGGGCCGCCGGCCGGAGACCCACCGAGACGTACTTCAGCGGCGCCACCGGCCCGTGCGGCTCGCGCTGATTGCGGTTCAGCACGTGGATCGCCAGCGTCCTCCCGCCCGGCTTCACCCGCGGCAGGGCACGCACCCCGGGCGGGCCCCACACCTCCACCGGCGCCAACGGCGTGAGGTCGACGGCCAGTGGGTCGCCGTCGCCCGCCACCAGCACCGCCGCCGTCGACAGGACCGCCCGGTCCGCCTCGGCCAGGACCGCCGCGTCGCACGCAACGATCACCAAGTCGAGCCGCGCCAGCCGCTTCGCGTCCAGCTCCGCCTGCACATAGCGATGCCCCACGGGCAGGAGCGCGAACGGCACGCGCGCCTTCAGCAGCCGGATCGCCGCCCGCCGGACCCGCACCGCGTCGTAATGGTCCAAGTCCACCAGCAGCCCCACCACCGCCGGCGTCGCGAACCCGTCCAGCAGCGCCGCGTGCTCCCGCACGAACCGGTACAGGTCGCCGTACTCCTGTACGGTGCCGAAGTAGCGCTCCTTGGTCCCCGCCCCCATCCACACGTCCCACGGCACGAGGAAGAACAGCCCGGTGGCATACGTCGCCGCCAGTGCGAGGCGCGTATCCTGGACGTGGAACGGGTACGGCGAGGTAACCTGCGGCCGGACCAGCGCCTCGGCCGCCGCGGAGCAGACGGCGACGTCTTCCAGCGCCTCGCTCCAGGTCTCGCCGATCAGCAGGTCCGCCTGGTCGGCCAGGAACGCCGCACTCGGGTTCTGCAGGTTCGCGTTGAGCGACAGCGGCACGCGCCGGCCCGCGAGCTGGTCGAGCTGCTGCCGCAGCGTCGCGAAGTAGGACCGCACGGTCCGCCGCAGCCAGTCCTCGAACAGGGGCTCCGTGGGCAGCGTGCGACGCCGCTGCTTGTACGTGGCGGCATCCTTGACGTCGTGCGCCGCCAGCCACTGCCGGTAGTCGAAGCCGTCCAGCGACTCGATCCCGGCCCGCTTGACCTGCTCCGCCGGCAAGCCCGCCAGGTACTCGCGGAACGCCGCCATGCAGCGGTCACAGAAGCAGCCGCCCCATTCGTGGGCGCTGACGTTGAGCGCGCCGTCGTCGTACTGCAGCCAGTCGGCCCCGGCGCCGAGGGTGGCCTTGGCCTGCGCCAGAACCGCCTCACAGAACGCCGGCTGGTTGCAGCAGCCCCACTTCACCGGGTCCTTGCGGTCGAAGTCCACCATCCACGGCGCCACCAGCTTCGTCCCGTCCAGGTCGACGGTGTAGGCCGAGAGGTCTTTGACGCGCGGGATGGAGTTGATGGCGCCCTCCACGCTGGCCCCGGCGTCGTGCATCGACTTCACCCACGCCGCGTCGCTGGTGTAGACCCACACCACCCGGTTGGCGCCGAACGCCTTGACCGCCTCCAGCGCGTTCGGCCGGCCCCAGCGGCTCGAGAAGAAGACGTCCGAGTGTTGCAGCCCGAGCGGCAGGTCGTGCGGCGCCACCCGCTCGGCGAGGGTGCGCACGGCCCGTCGCTGCTCGTCCCACAGCGCGTGGATCGCCTCGTCGTCGAGCGCTGCAGCGTAGAGGCGGACGGTGTCGAGGTCGCCCTTGAACGGCCGGATGCCGAGGAAGTTGGCCAGCTCGAGCACGCCGTCGCCGGGGTCGTGCACGGGCAGGTCGGTCCATGCGGCCACCGGCTGCGGCGGGCTGTCCAGGCGGCCCAGCCGGATCCCGCCGGCGTGGCGATCGGGATCGAGGGTGAGCGCCAGGAACGATCGAGCCGGCCGAGCCGGATCGCGCCGTTGTGGTGCTCCGGGTCGAGCGTGAGCGCCAGGAACGACCATTCATCGGCCGCCGCCCGCGGCGCGCGCGGCACGGTGGCGGCGTGGTAGTCCTTGCCCGCCACGTACAGCTTGAGGGCGAGGCTGCCGCTGCTCATCACGAGGTCCCAGGAGCCGCGGAACAGCGCGAGGCGGGCCGGGCCGGTGAGGTCGGTGGGCCGGAACCAGAGAGTCAGGGTGCAGGAGCGGAGGTTGGCCAGCTCGTGTGCGCGGAGGAGCACAGCGCCGCCGGCCCGGGTGGTGTCGGTGCCGCCGGAGCGCGCGCTGGCATTGGTCGACAGGCATGGGCCGAAGGCACCCAAAGCGTAACGAGGGCCCTGCCCGGGAGCGTACTCGACCACCGCACCGTCACCGCCGAGCGTGCCGGCGTTGGCCGGCTGGCCGGGGAAGTCCAGGGCGATCAGCGGCTCGGGCGGGGCGAGGAGGGCGAGGCAGGTGATCCAGAGCGGCATGGCGGCGGGCTCCGGTGGACAGGTTCGTGGCGGCGCGACCAAGCCCTGCGATGGAAGGTGGTCGTGCGCCGGGGTCCTATTGGCAGCGTGCCCTGAGACCGCCTATGCTGCGATCGCTCCTGCCCCTCCTCCTCGCCACCGCCGCCCTGGCCGACGGTCCCTTCGCCACCGGCCTGGCCGCCGGGCACCGCGCCGGGCAGGTCTTCCTCACCTGGCACGAGCCGCCCGGCATCGCCGGCAACCCGCGCATGACCGTGCTGATCGCGGACCGGCCCATCACCGCCGCCGCCAGGGCCACCGCGCTCACCGACCGCTTGCTGCCGGGCAGCGCCGCCGACTGGTGGCTCAATCCCGAGACCTACGGCAACCCCGTCCCGCCGGGCGCCGACGGCCGGAAACCGGGCTACCCGCACGAGGGGTGGCGGATCGACGAGGGCGGCGCGAACCTGGACCCGGACAGCGGGCTGTATGTTCACACGGTCACGGAAGCCACCGCCGGGCCGCGCTACTACGCCGTGGTGGGCGGGGACGGCCTCCTGGTCCGCGGCGTCAACAGCCTCGCCGAGCCGGTGGACGGCCGCGTGGCGCCCATCGAGCCGATCTGGCAGGGCGATCCCGCCGGCAAGCCACGGCCGGGCGCCGGGAACGGGCTGCCGCTCGACCTCACCCTCCACGCCAAGACCGGACGCGGTGGGATGGAGTGGCTCGTCTTCGGCGATGGCTCGTTGGGCTGGCGCGAGGGGCTGCCGTTCAAGCTCGGCTGCTCGGTACGCGGCGGCGCGGTGCTGCTCGCGCCCACCGACCGCACCTGGACCGGCCGGCCGCTCGAGGAGGACGCCGACGGCTGCCAGAAACTCACCCCCGCGATCCACACCTTCTGGTTCGGCTACTTCAGCGAGGTCGTGGAGCCCGGCGCGAAGCCGACCGTGGTGGTCAACTACAGCGAGCGCAAGCTGCTCTGGATGCTCCGCTGGGCGCAGGCCTACTTCGGCACCGACCCGAACCGCACCTATTGCTCGGGCAGCTCGATGGGCGGCTGTGGCACGATGTCGTTCGCCTATCGGCATCCCGAGCTCTTCGCCGCGGTGTCGGCTCACGTGCCCATCGTCACCTACTCCCGGGCCAGTGCCTACCGCGTGACGGCCTACTGCGGCCCGCTCGACACGCCCTACTGCGAGGGCGGCACCGTGGGCGAGCGGCTCGATGCCCGGCGGTTCGTGCTGGGCTCAGGGGCCGACCTGCCCTTCCTGGTGATCGCCAACGGGCGCAACGACGGCTCCATCCCGTGGCCGGTGAACCCCGATTTCTACCGCGCTCTCGACCAGCGGCGGCAGGGCTGCCTGGTGGCCTGGAACGAGGGTGACCACGGCGGCACCGACAAGCTCCTGCCGCCTGACGTGCGCGAGCGGATGGGGTTCGCCTACCTCCACCGTTACGCCCTGAACAGCAGCTACCTGGCCTTCGGCCACAGCTCGCTCGACAACGACCCGGGCGACGGGCCGAAAGACCACGGCGAGACGCAAGGCTTCCTCCACCGCGGCCTGGAGCACGACCCGCCGAGCGAATCCGCCGAGCGGTACGAGGTGGTGATCCGCTGGTACCTGCCGGCCCAAACGCTGCCGGTGACCGTGGACGTGACGCCGCGGCGCGTGCAGGCGTTCAAGCCGCGGCCCGGCAGCACCGTGACGGCGGTGAACGTGGATCTCGGGAGCGGTCAGGTGGTGCAACGACTGACGGCCGACGTGGGCGAGGACGGCCTGGTGACGGTGCAGGGCGTCCACGTCACCTCGCCGGCGGGGCACCGTCTGACGCTGACTGGGGGCGGCTGAGGGCGGTCGCGTCTTGCGATCCTGTTCATGCCGATCCGGCCGCGCGTGTTATGATGAGGAAGCCGGTACACGGCCGGAGAGGCGACGTTGCGGCGTGAGATCGTGCTGTATGGCGACCCGGTCCTGCGGCAGCGGTGCAAGCCGGTGTCGGGGGTGGACGGGCGGACGCAGCGGCTGATCGACGACATGTTGGAGACCATGCGCGCCGCCGAGGGGCTGGGGCTGGCGGCGCCGCAGGTGGCGGTCGCCCGCCGCGTCCTGGTGGCGCACGACGGCGATTGCGAACCCATCGCGCTGGTCAACCCCACCATCCGCCACCGCGCCGGGCGGGTCGACCGCACCGAGGGGTGCCTCAGCCTGCCGGGTCTCCAGGGCAGCGTGACGCGGGCGCGGAAGGTGGTCGTCAGCGGGCTCGACCGCGCCGGGCGAGCGGTCACCATCGAGGCCGAGGATCTGCTGGCCCGCGTCTTTCAGCACGAGATCGACCACCTCAACGGCGTGCTCTTCGTCGATCACACCCAGGACCTGTGGTGGCTGGACGTCGACGACGACGCGCCAACGGACGAGGACGGCCACCCGGTCATGCAGCGGGTGCCGACCACGCTGGCCGATGTGGAGGCGCACTTCGCCGCGGTGCGGGCCGACCTGGCGGAACAGGCCACCGGGTCGTGAACGCCGTCTTCATGGGCACGCCGACGCTCGCGGTGCCGTGCCTCGACGCGGTCCACGCGTGGGCCGGCGGCGCGGTGCGGGTGGTGACGCAGCCGGATCGGCCGCGCGGGCGGTCGGGCGAGCCGCAGCCGTCGGCGGTCAAGGCGCGGGCGGCTGAGCTAGGGCTGGAGGTCTACCAGCCTGAGCGGCTGCGCGGCAACGCCGAGGCGCTGGCCT
>JACPDV010000318.1:12768-25695 GCA_016183835.1 Armatimonadota bacterium | reverse complement strand
TTCTTCCGGCGAACGTCCGGCCGGAACCGGGCGCTCGTTGGCGCAAACGAGCGGGGCGCCTCGCGCGCTGGAGTGCCCTCCGCGTGTCTCACCGCACCAGCCCCATCCGCCGCAGCGCCGCCATCACCAGGCTGGGCACCGGTTGGTCGGTGGTGGTGAGGAGATAGCCCATCCCGCGCCCCAGGCACCACTGCCGCAACGCCTCGCAGTAGGCTTGCGCGTTGCGCCGGTAGCGGCGGAGCAGGCTGTCGCTGATGGTCACCTCGCGCGGCTCGCCGGTCTCGGAGTCGACCAGCTTCAGGTCGCCCACCACCGCCGGGTTCAGCTCCTCGGGCGCGAGCACCTGCACGGCGACTACGTCGAACCGCCGGCCGAGCAGCGCGGTCAGCCCCTGCTCGTAGCCCGCCGGGTCGAGGAAGTCGCTGGCCACCACGCACAGCCCGGGCCGGCTGTTCTCGTGGGCGAAGCGCGACAGCGACTCGCCCAGGCTGGTGCCGCCCTCGGCGTCCAGGCCCTCGAGGTAGTCGAACACGCGGCCCACGTTGCCGCGCCCGCGCAGCGGCGGGAGGCACTTGTCCAGCGCCCCGGCGAAGCCGCCCACGGTAACCCGGTCCATCCCCGCCAGCCCGATGTGCGCCAGGGCCGCGACCAGCCGGCGGGCATGATCGAACTTCGGCACCGCGCCGAAAGCCATCGAGCGGCTGCGGTCCACGAGCAGGTAGACGCGCAGGTCCTGCTCCTCGACGAAGAGCTTGATCAGGAGCCGGTCGAGCCGGCCGTAGATGTTCCAGTCGAGGTAGCGGAGGTCATCGCCGGGCGAGTAGTCGCGGTAGTCGGCGAACTCGATGCTGACGCCGCGGCGAAGGCTGCGCTTCTCGCCCTGAAGCACGCCGGCGTACGAGCGTTTGCTGATCAGGCTGAGGCGTTCGAGGGCGCGGAGGAAGGCGGGGTCGCGGAGGCCGAGCTCGACGTCGGGCATGGCAGTGCGTTCGCCGCGCGGGGCGGGGTCCTTCAAAGCTCACCCGCCGGCGCAGCGCGGCAGGAAAGCGCTGCGCCGCACGCAAACCACCCGGGGGGGTGGTGGGAGGGCGCGACGATGCTCCGGCGGACACTGCTGGTCGGATTGCTCGTCCCGGCAGCCGCGATGGCCCAGCCGCTGACGCTGGTCGAAGGCGGCCGCAGCGCGTATGTCATCTACCGTGAGGCGGACGCGCCGCCCTCGGTGCACTTGGCGGCCCGGGAGATCCAGCGAGTCGTCAAGGTGGCGACGGGCGTCGAGCTGCCGGTGACCGGATCGCCCGCGGCGCAGATGGTGAGTGTCGGCGACAACTTGGCTTCCCGGGCCGCCGGCCTGGCCACGGACGAGCTGCCCGAGGACGCGTTTCTGCTGAGCACCCGTGGCCAGGCGTTGTACGTGCTGGGCAAGGACTTCCCTGACGACGGCAGCCCCGCCCGCGGCTGGAACAGCAGGGGCACGTTGAACGCGGCCTATGACCTCCTGGAGCGGTTCGCCGGCGCACGCTGGCTGATGCCCGGCGACATCGGCGAGGAGATCCCCGGGCTGGACAAGCTGGCCGTTCCCGCGCTGGACGAGAAGCACGTGCCCAGGTTCCCGGTGCGGTACATCGCCGACCTGCAGGACCGGCGCCCTCCCGGCGACACGGGGCCGAACCTGGCCAAGGAATGGCTTCTGCGCCACAAGATGCTCTCCACCACCGATGGCCGCCGCCTGGAGCACGGACACAACTGGGATGGTCTGGTGCCCCAGGCGGAATGGGAGAAGCACCCGGAATGGCTGGCCAAGGACGAGGGCGGCAAGCCGAGGACGTACTACGATAAGCACCCGGCCGGGGTGAAGTTCTGCACCAGCAATCGCGACCTGGTGCAGGCCTTTGCGCAAGGGGTGATCCGGTTCATGGACGAGCACCCCACCACGCGCTTCACGCCGATCTCGCCGAGTGACGGGGGTGACTTCTGCCAGTGCCCGGAGTGCCTCCGCCTGGTGACCCGCGACCCCCACGGCCGGCCGTCGTACACCCCGGTCATCCTCCGGTTCTACAACGACGTCGCCGAGATCGTCGCCCAGAAGCACGCCGACCGGCCGATGGCCGGCTACGTCTACTACAACTACATGTACCCGCCCGCCGAGCCGCCGAAGATGCACGCCAACGTCTGGCTGGTCATGGCGGGGCTCAACTACTACGGCTACGGGCTGCTCAAACCAGTCTACCGCGACGAGTTCGACGGAGTGATCGAGGGCTGGCTGAGAGTCACGCCGAACTTCGCGTACTACGGCTATTCGAACTGGATGCGCTCGTTCAACGGCGCGCCGCTTCCCGCCGCCCGTGACCTGCTCAAACAGGAGATCCCGACCCTCGCCCGACACGGCGCGAAGGGGATCGAGGTGGTAGGGCTGGGGGCGTGGGGCGTCGGCGCGCCCACCAACTACCTCTACGCCAAACAGCTCTGGGATCCCGCCATCGACGTGGACCGGACCTACGACGACTGGTTGCGCCTGGCCTACGGCCCGGCCTACGAACCCTTGCGTCGCCTGCTCGATCTCGTCGAGCAGCGCTTCGTGGCCTACAAGTCCGCCGAGAGCCCCGTCTACCGCGGCGAGATGTACGAGATGAACTACGCCAAGGCCGAGGCCATCTACCTCCCGGCCTTCACGCAGATGGAGAGTCTCTATGTCGAGGCGCTGGGCAAGGCGCAGACCGAGAAGCAGAGGGCGCGGCTGCGGGCCTTTGGCGACAACCTGATCCAGTTGCACTGGGGCATGCGCAAGTCGGGGATGGTCGTCCCCGACCCGGAGAGATCGGTCTTCTACCGGAACGACGCGGACTACGGCCGGTTCGTGGCGGACACCGAGTTCTCGCTGTGGCTCTACCGGGACCACGGCAAGCGCTTCACCGACCCGATCTGGAAGGGCGAGTGGAGCGGGTAGCGAGGCCGGGGTCTTCAGCGATGTGGTATCCTCCCGGCGTGCGACCAGGGAGTGATCGATGACCAAGCGCACCTGCCGAGCGTGCGGGCAGAGCTACGAGCATCCGGCGCCGGCGTCGATGTCCACCAAGCGGTTCTGTGAGTCGTGCATGTTGCTCCCCGAGCGGGTGCGCGAGGTGCTGGAGCGCCACCAGATCGAGCTGACCCGGCTGCGGCGCGAAGTGGACAAGCTGAAGAAGGCGCTGCCCGCCGCAGAGAGCTGACCCCCGTGACGGCCCGGTGTCACGCGGTCACCGCCTCCAGGGCCGCCCGCGCTTCCTCGGACGCGGGGTCGATGCCCTTGAACTTCATCGGCGGCTCCTCCACCCCGAAGTTCTGCTCGTACAGCTCGGTCAGCCGGCCGAGCTGCTCGGCGGTCAGGTCGGGCTTGTCGGGCGCAGCGGCGAACTCGGCGAGCCGGCTCCCGTCGTAGATGTTCGGCAGCACAGAGGTCACCGACGGCTCGGCGAGGCAGAACTTGAGCGCCGCTTGGCCGAGGGTCATGGCCCCGCCGGCGGTGAGGAAGTCGAGGGTCGCGATCTTCTGCAGGCCGTTGACGAGCCACGAGCGCGGCCGGTGGCGGCGGGGGTCGCCGGGGGCGAAGGTGGTGTCCAGGGTGTAGTGGCCCTCGAGCATCCCGCTGGCGTGGGGCACGCGGACGAGGAAGCCGACGTCGTTGTCCCTGGCCGGGCCGAAAAACGCCCGGCCCGGATCCTGCTCCAGCAGGTTGTAGATGATCTGCATCACACAGCCGCGCCGCCGGCCGATGGCCGCCAGGCCCTCCACCTCCCAGCCGATGGCCGGGCCCAGCGCCGTGCCGTAGCCGCGCAACTTGCCCTCGGCCACGAGGTCGTCGAGCGTGGCGTAGATGTCGTCGGCGAGGACGTGAGCGAGCTTCACGTTGTGGAGCTGGTAGAGGTCGATGCGGTCGGTGCCGAGCCGCTCGAGGCTGCGCTCCACCGCTGTGCGCAGGCCGTTCGGGCTGACCCGTGGAGGGGTGGTCGTAGAAGTTGTAGCCGCCCTTGGTGGCGATCACGATGTCGTCGCGGCGGCCGTCGAAGGCCTTGCGGAGGAGGCTCTCACCGAGGCCGTCGCCGTAGACGTCGGCGGTGTCGAAGAGGGTGATCCCCAGGTCACGGGCCTGGCAGAGGAGCTGCAGTCCGGCGTCGCCGCCGGTGTGGGTTTCGGGCCACCAGCCGGTGGCGATGGTCCACACGCCGAAACCCACCTGCGACACGGTGATGTCGGTGCCCGGGAAGCTGCGAAAGCGCATGGGTGGCTCCTTGATTACAGCGGCCGCGGCAGAACGCCCGGTTCAATGTGATGCCCCGCGGACGGGCTGTCAGGTCGGAGGAGCGCGCCGCGCGGGCGCCGAACACCCGGGCGGAGGGCGCCCCATGGTTCGCGAGCCGCGCCGTATCGCCGCCGTCACCGAGAGCCTGGTGCGCCACGCCGGCGTCGCCCGCGAGGAGGTGCGCCTGGTCCGCTCGCCGCTGCGCGTCTGCCCGCTGGGCGCTCATGTCGATCACCAGCTCGGGCTGGTCACCGGGCTCACGCTCAACGAGACCGTGCTCTTCGCCTTCGTTCCGCGGCCCGGGCGGATGCGCGTGTGGAGTCTCGACTTCGAAGGCGCGGCGAACATCGACCTGGCGGACATCCCGCCGGCGGCGCCGGGCGAGTGGGGCAACTACCCGCGCGGCGCGGCCAGCGTGATGCGCGAGGAGTTCGGCATCGCCACCGGGCTCGACGGCGTGCTCTCGGGGCCGCTCCCCATCGGCGGGCTCAGCTCTTCGGCGGCGGTGGATGTGGCCTACCTCCTCGGGCTCCAGGCGGCCAACGGACTGACGGTCGACTCCCGGCGCAACATCCGCCTCGCTCAGCGCATCGAGAACAGCTACATCGGGCTCAACAACGGGATCCTCGACCAGAGCATCATCCTCGAGTCGCAGCCTGGCAGGCTGACCTACCTCGACTGCCTGACCGAGACCTTCGAGCACATCCCCACGCCGCCGGGCATGAGCTTCGACCTGCTGGTGGTCTACAGCGGCCTCAGCCGGTCGCTGGTCAGCACCGGGTACAACCAGCGGGTGGGCGAGTGCGTCGAGGCGGCGCGGGGGCTGCTGGAGCGGGCCGGGCTGCCGGTGCCGGACGACGTGCGGCTCCGCCACGTGCCGCGCGAGGTGTTCGAACGGCACGTGGACGAGCTGCCCGAAGCTCTGGCCAGGCGGGCGCGGCACTACTTCGGCGAGGTGGCGCGGGTCGAGCAGGGCGCGGCCGCGTGGCGCGCCGGCGACGTGGCGGAGGTGGGCCGGCTGGTACGGGAGTCCGGGGAGAGCTCGATCCACAACTACGAGTGCGGCAGCCCGCAGACCATCGCCCTCTACGAGATCCTGAACCAGACGCCGGGGGTCTACGGGGCGCGCTTCAGCGGGGCGGGATTCCGCGGATCGGTGGTAGGATTGAGCGATCCCGCGGCGCGGGAACGGATCGCGGCGGCCATCGCGCGCGAGTACCCGCGGCGGCATCCGGAGGTGGCGGCGAGCTACCGGGTCAGCTTTTGTGCCCCGGCCGGGGCGGCGGAGGTGTGGTAGTGCAGGCTGTGGTGTTGGCCGCCGGGGCAGGGCGGCGCTTGGAGCCCGTGACGCTCGACCGGAGCAAGGCGACCGTGCCCGTGTGCGGCCGGCCGATGCTCGATTGGGTGCTCGACAGCCTCGCCGAGGCGGGGATCGGCGAGTTCGTGGTCGTGGTGCACGATCCGGCGGACGACGTGGCCGACTGCTGCCGGGAGTGGGCTGCCGGCCGGCCGCTGACCTTTGCCGTGCAGGCCGAGCGGCGCGGCATGGCCCACGCCCTGCTGCAGGCCGCGCCGCACCTGCGGGGTGATTTCCTCCTCAGCGCCTGCGACAGCATCGTCGGCAGCCACGTGGTCCGGGGCCTGATCGAGCAGTACCGGGGCGGCGGTGTGAGCGGCGTGCTGGCCCTCGAGAAGCTGACCTCGCCCGAGCGCGTGCGGCAGACGGGCATCGTGGCGCTGGACGGTGAGCGGGTGGTGCGGATCGTCGAGAAGCCCACGCCCGAGGAGGCGCCCAGCGACCTGGCCAGCCTGCCGCTGTATGTCTTCTCCCACCGGCTGCTCGAGTTCCTGCCCCGCGTGCCGCTGAGCAAGCGCGGCGAGCTGGAGCTACAGGACGCCATCGCCATGTTGATCAGCTGCGACGGCGGGGTGGGGTGGCGGCTGGCCGACCATCGCTGGCAGGTGACCAGCGTGGCCGACCTGCTGGAGCTGAACCGACTCTTCCTCGCCTGCGGACACACGCGCGAGGACGCGCGTGCGGAGTGCATCGGGCCGGTCTACATCGACCCCGCCGCGAAGTTGGGCACGGGGTGCCGGATCGGGCCGAACGCAGTCCTGGAGGCTGGCTGCCGGGTGGGGGACGAGGCACAGATCCAGAATGCCGTGGTGCTTCGCGGGGCGGTGATCGAGCCGGGTCGCGCGGTGGCGGACGAGGCGGTGGCGCCCGCCGGTTAGGGCCGCGCCGGCTCGGCGAAGATGGTCCGCTCGTTGCGGTAGACCACCTTGCCCGCCGCGCCGCCGCGCACCTTGGTGACGTACTTCCGCTGCGTGCACGCCACGGGCACCAGCGCCGAGTGCTTCATCTTGGAGTGCCAGGCCGCGATCCGGGCCGCCTCCTCCATCGCCGCCGCCGAGACCGCCTCGGGCCGGCCGTCGGTGCGGAGGATCACGTGCCCGCTGCCGGCGCCGCGAACGTGGAACCAGAGGTCGGTCGGCGCGGCGATGCGCGAGAGGAGCGCCTCGCTCTCGGCGGCGTTGCGGCCCACCAGCACCACCCAGCCGTCGGCGGTAGTGTGGCGCGGCAGCTTCTGCAGCAGCGCCTCCCGCGCCGAGCGGGGACGGGCGGCGGCCGGCTCGGGGCCGGCGCCCGTGCTGGCGCGCACCGCGTCGCGCAGGCCGGCCAGCAGTGCGGCATCGGTGGCGGCCGCCACCGATGCGGCGAGCCGCTCCAGCTCGGCCAGCTCCGCCTCGAGCCGCGCCTCGTCCTCGTCGGTCTGTCCGGCGGCCTGGCGCGCCCGGCGCGCGCGGTCGTAGAGCCGCTCGGCCTGCCGCGCGCCGGACAGGGCCGGGTCGAGGGCGAGGGTGGTGGTGCTCCCCGCCGCCGGCCAGTCGGGCACCACCAGCTCGGCGTCGCGCGGCGCGATGCGGTACAGGTTGGACAGGATCAGGTCTGCCTCGGTTTGCCACCGGTCGGCTTCCGCAGCCCGCTCGCGCCGCTTGCGCAGGTCGGCCAGGCGGCCGCGAGCACGGCGGAGCGCCTGCCCGACGGCGCCGCTCAGCTCCGCCCGGAGCGACTGCAGCGCCGACCGCGCCGCGGCGTGCGAGGCCACCTCGTGCAGCGCCGCGCTGAGGCTGGCAGCGGGCTCGGAGCCGGGGAGCGGCAGCGGCCAGGCGCCCACCGGGAGGCCGGCGGCGTCGCGCACGAGGCACGGCTTCCAGGCGTCCTCCGCCACGATCTGGACCAGCTCGCGCCACGCCGCCCAGAGTCGCTCGCCGGCACCGGGCGATTCACCGGCACCGTCCTCGGGCAGCTCCGCGCGGCGGCAGAGCCAGGCCCACAGCGCGTCGCTCAGCCCGTGCCAAAGCCGGCGCCAGCCGTCGCGCCAGCCGCCCGCGGCGGCCAGCGCGGGCCAGGCGGCGGCGAAGGCGTCGGCCGTGAGGTCGCGCGGGTCGCTCCGCCCGCCGGAGGGCGGGGGCAGGTAGGGCAGCTTGGGCAGGAGCTCACGGTGCCGGTTCACCGCCCGGGTCACGGGCTTGAGCGTGGCCTGGATCACGCCCTCGCCGTCCACCACCACGAAGGCGGAGTGCTTGCCCATGATCTCGACGACCAGCCGCAGCGGGCGCTCCCGGCCGACGCGGTCGTAGGCCTCGAGGTCCACGTGGAGCACGCGGTCGAAGTCCACTGCCTCCACCCGCGCCACCTCGGCGCCGCGGAGCAGGCTGTCGAGATGCGTCTGCACGCCGGGCGGGCGCGCGGGCGCGGCGGGCAGCGCGGGGACGAGGTGCGTGCGCGCCGCGCGGGCGGCGAGGGAGATCAGCCAAGCGCCGCCCGGCACCCCGAGGGAGACCTCGTCGGGCGAGGCGACCACCACGCCGCCGAGCGACCGGCCGGCCACCGCACGTCGCAGCTCGGCGGCGACCGCGGCCAGGCAGAGGCTGTCGAAGCTCACAGCTTGATCTCGACGTTCTTGCGGGCCTCGTCCCACTTCACCTCGGCGCCGAACGCCTCGGCGATGAAGCGCAGGGGGACGTAGACCGACTCGCCGATGAACACCGGCGGCGCTTTGAGTGCCACGGGGTTACCGTTCTTGCTCGCCGCGGCCTCGCCCACCACCAGCTTCAGCTCCACGTCGCGGCCCTTGGCGTCCTTGCCGGTGGCGGTGATGCCGTGAGTGGCTTTGTCGTACGTGACGATGGCGCCCATGGCCTCGAAAACGCCGCGGAGCGGCACGAGCACGGCGTTGTTGCGCTGCACCGGCGCGGGCGAGAGGGGGAGCCACTTCCCGTTCAGCATCACCGCGATCGGGGTAGGCGGGCGCGGCGGTCTGGGCGGCGGGAGCTGGTGATCCACATCGACGACGGGTGGGCCGGCCTGGATACAAGTGCACGGCTCCGCGGGTTCGCTGAGAAACGCCTCCCACAGCACCGGCTGCTGGCGCACCATCACCGTGGGCCGGCCGGCGATCAGGTCGCCCGCCTGCGACAAGGCGAGCGCCGCGTCGGCGTGGTTGGCCACGTCGCCGTGGTACTTGGCCCACGCCGCGCCGCCCTTGCAGGCGACCTTGATGGCGTAGAGCGAGCCGCCGGCGTCGCTGAAGATCACTTCGGGCCGGGCATCGCCGTCGATGTCGGCGGCCACCGGGCAGCAGATGCTGAAGCCCTGGATGGCGGCCTTCCACAGCGGCTTGCCGGAGCGGCCGTCGAGCGCGTAGACCTTGGGATCGTTGCTAGCGGGCGAGACGGAGACCACGTCCATCGCGCCGTCGCCGTCGGCGTCGAGCACGACGGGTGACGACGACGGCACGAACGCCGCCCGGCCGTCCCGGTCGGTGGGCACCACCGGGCAGCGCCAGAGCTGCTTCTTGCTGGGGCTGATGCAGTAGACGCTGCCGTCGTAGCTGCCGACCACGAGCTCCAGCTTCCGGTCGCCGTTGACGTCGGCGAGGACCAGCGGCGAGGCGATGCCCTTCTCGCTCGGCGGCGCCCACTCCCAGGTCGTCTTGCCCATCAGGTCGCAGCGGGCGATGCTGTTGGCGGCGTAGTAGATCTCGAGCTTGCCGTCACCGTCGGCATCGGCGACCACCTCGCCGGTGGCGGCGTCCAGCGCGCGCACCGTTTTGTTCTGGCCGAAAACCAGCACCTGCTTGCCGTCGCCGTTGAGGTCGCCCACCGCGGCGCTGCCGACGATCCCGGTGCCGGAGGCGGTCTCCTTCCACTGCAGCGTGCCGTCCTCGCCGTTGATGCAGACGATCGCGCCGAACGTGCTGCCCGTGACGATGATCTCCGGCCGCCAGTCCTTGTCGGTGTCGGTGACGATGGGGCAGGTGACGAACCCGTCGGTGGGCGCCTGGTACTTCCACAGCTCCTTGCCGCTCAGGCCCGCCAATGCGCGGACATCGCCGTTCTGGGTGGCCACGACCACCTCGTACCGCCCGTCGCCGTTCAGATCGGCCACCGTCGGCTTATCCGCGTAGCTACCCAGTTGCTGGCACCAGAACGTCGTCGGCCCCGCGCCCGTGAGGGACACGAGGAGCACTGCGACTGCACCTGCCGTCATCGCCAAGCCTCCTGACCCGGGCCGGCCCGAGCCTGCGTCGATCCCACCTAGTATAACGCGGCAGCCTGTTGTCCTCCCCGCCGGCGCAACCGCGGCGCGGCCGCCGTGTCAGACACCATCGACGGACCGCCCCGGGCGGCTTGAGACCCCATGTTCTACCGCCAACCAGCACCACAGACGGCCCGGCCGAGCGCGGTGCCCCGGCCCTCGCCCCGCCGCGAGCGCGAGATCGAGGAGCTGCGCGGCCGGATCCTCGACGTGGCCGAGGAGATCCTGGTGACCGAGGGCTACCCGGCGCTCTCCATGCGCCGCATCGCCAAGGCGGTGGAGTACGCACCCAGCACGCTCTACAGCTACTACCACGGCAAGCCGGAGATCCTCCAGGCGGTGCTCGACCGCACCACGCGCCTGCTTATGGAGGCGCTCGACGAGGCCGACCGCACGCCCGGGCCGCTGACCCGCCTGCGCATGCTCGGCCGCGCCTACCTCGAGTTCGGCCTCCGCCATCCGCGGCAGTACGAGGTGCTCTTCCTCCTCCGCGGCCCGACGGTGCCGACCATCGAGACGCCGGCCTTCGCCGCCGCGGTGGAGCGCTTCGAGCGCGCCGTGAGCGAGGGCGTGCAAGAGGGTGTGGTGCGGCGGGTGCAGCCGGCGGAGGTGGCGCAGGCGTTCTGGGCCTGCTGCCACGGCCTCCTGGCGCTGCTGCTGACCCACGGCCAGCGCCACGCCTTCGGTGAGCCGGCGCTGCTCGTGGAAGCCACGCTGACGATGGCGGTCGAGGGGCTCAGGCCGCAGGCCTTCGGGCGCACGGCGCCGGCGCGAGAGCCGCGCCGCAACCCGGCCGCCGCCGCCCCCACTCGCCCCGGCGAGACGCTCACCAACGTCCCCTCCGGCTCGCTCCTCGACCGCTGGCAAGCCAAGGAGTAGGGTGCGCTCTTGGGTGTGTCCAAATGCCTCACACCAACCCATTGTGGCGCGGGCGCCCTCGCCCGCGATCCGCTCTGGGAGCTGCTTGGTGGACAAACGGCGGGCGAGGGCGCCCGCCCCACACCGGCATTTGAACGCAACCTCTTGCGCACCATCCCGCCGCCGTGTCGGCCGACGCGCGGCGAGTGTTCGGCTTGGCGTGCAGCAGCACGCCCTACACGTGCCACACATAAAGCTCGCGATTGCCCAGCGGCAGCTCGACCCATTCACCGCCACGGCGGTGCGACTCCGCCACCGCCAGGCACGCCTCCGTGGCGTGGTGCGCGCGCTCCACCCCTTCGCGCGATGGCCGCCCTTCGGCGAGCGCGTTCGCCAGGTCCTCCATCAGCCGCAGCGTCGCCGACGCGGGCACTAGGGGCTCGAGCGGCGCCGCCACCGTGGTGGTGAAGCGCTCGCCCGCCGGCACCGAGCGGCGCCGCCCCGCTTCCGCGCCGTTGGCATACGTGCGGACCGAGCCCTCCGAACCGATCACCTCGAACTCCCACGAGCCCGCCGCCACCGTGGTGGCGTAGACGCCGGTGTCGGTCTCGAGCTCGTACACCGCGCTCGGATCCGCATCGAGCCGGTTGCTCGTCAGGTCCAGGTCGCGCGGCCGCAGCTCGCCGCGCACGCGCGCCACCTTGGGATCGCCGAGGAGGTAGAGGAGCGTGTCGATGCTGTGGATGTGGCCGTGCATCAGGCTGCTCGGGGCGTAGTGCACCGCGGCCTGGGGGCGGCCGACGGCACCCTCGGTCACGAGGTCGCGGAGTTGCTCGTAGCGGTTGTCGTGACGGCGCAGGCAACCGGTGTTGAACGGCAACGAGCGTGAGGCGACGGCCTGGAGGACCGCGTCGGCCTCGATCATGCTGCAGGCGATGGCCTTCTCACAGTAGATGGCGCGCGCGCCCAGCTCGGCGGCGCCGACCGCCAGCTCGGCGTGGTTGTCGGCGCGGGTGCAGATGGCCACGATGTCCGGCTGTTCGGCGGCGAGCATCCGGCGCCAGTCGTCGTAGAGCGCGGCGACGCCCCAGCGCCGGCCGAAGGCGTCGCGTTTCTCGGGCAGCAGGTCGCACCCGGCGGCCAGCTCGAGCCGGGCGCTCGCGGCGCAGGCGCCGGCGATGCTGTAGGGCAGAGTGATGGCGGGATAGCCGACGACCTCGTCGTCGATCGTCCCGGCCATCCGCCCCAGGCCGATCACGGCGACGCGAGCAGGCTGCATGGCTCTCTCCCGGCGCGGAGCATACCACCCGGCCGCGTTGACACAAAGCGGACCGGACTGGTATCCTCAAGCTGCGGAGATGAATGTGTCCCACCGCTTCCTGACCGCTCTCCTCGGCACCGCGTTCCTGGCTGGGTGTTCGGCCAGCGGCCGGCTGCTGTCGCTGATCGAGACCTCGCCCGAGGGGCCCAAGCGGCTGCAGGCGGTGGAGCAGTTGGGCCAGCGCAGCTACGCCGGGCCGCAGGAAGAGAAGGTGGTGGCGGCGCTCAGCGCGGCCACGCGCGACGGCGACGAGCAGGTGCGGCTCAAGGCCCTCGAGACCCTGGGCAAGCTCCACACCAAGGCCGCCCGCGCCACGCTGGTGTCCGCCCTCAACGGGCGCGACTTCCAGGAGGCGGCACTCCGCGAGTACGACACGGCGCTCAAACTCGGCGGCGACAGCCCCGAGGTGTTGCTCGGCATGGCCCGCATCCAGACCGATCTCGACAAGCTCGACGACGCCCGGCGGTCCCTCCTCGACGCCGGCAAGCTGGTGGAGACGATGGACTCCTACCAGGCGGGACGGTACCTATCCGACCTGAAGTACGGGCTCGACAACCTGCGCATGAAGTACGAGCCCAAGGGCGATCGTGACGCGGCGGACAAGCTGCTCCCCGAGATCGCCAAGTGGACGGCCAAGGTCGAGGAGATGGAGAAGCAGCGTGGCGGCGCCGGCGGACTCGGCGGCATGCCCTACCCAATGGTGCAGTGACGCTCTCCGGCCCGTGCTGGCCGGGCTCGCCGCGCTCTACTTCCTCCTTCTGGGCGGACGGTTCGACACGTTCCTCATCGACCCCGACGTTGCGCTCGTCAGCCTGATCCTGCTTTGCGGCCTGGCGCGCGCCGGCTACGTTGCGGCGGTGCGGC
>JACPDV010000318.1:0-12743 GCA_016183835.1 Armatimonadota bacterium | reverse complement strand
CCTGCCGGGCGATGGGCTCTCGGTGGTCTTGCTCCTCACGCTGCTCTGGTCCGCGCTGACGGCCGTCACGGCGATGGACCGGCGGATGGCGGCCGAGGCGCTCTGGTGGCAGCTCCTCTTCGTCGGGCTGGTGTTCCTCGGACGGCGTGTCGGCCCGAAGGTGCTGCCGGGGGTTCTCGCCGGCGCGGCCGGCGTGGCGGTGCTCGGCCTGGCGCAGCTCGCGGGCCTCACCCCGGCCGCCGGCGGCTACCTGACCGAGGGCGGCGGCGTGCGGATCAGCTCCAGCCTGAACCATCCGAACAACCTCTGCGGGTTCATCGCGCTGGTGCTGCCGGTGGTGCTGTCGACGCTCGTGGTACGGACACGCCACAGGCGTGTCCCGATGGGGATGGTCGCCGTGCCCGTGGCACTGCTGGCGATCGCCCTCCTCGTCTGCGCCGCCGGCACCTACTCCCGCGCGGGCCAGGCGGCGGTGGCGGCCGGGCTGCTGGCCTGGCTGGCGGCGCTGCCGGCGGGTGGGCTGCGGGGCTGGTGGCGGGCGAATCCGCAGCGCGCGGCACTGCTCGTGCTCGCCGGGCTGGTGGGCTTCCTGGCCCTCGGTGCGGCGGTCGTGGCGAGTGGGGCAGGGGAGCGGATCCGGCTGTTCCTCGAGTTGCTCCCCACCTGGCGGAAGTACCAGCGGGTCGACACCTGGCTGACGGCGCTGCGGATGGTGCGGATGCACCCGCTGTTCGGCGTCGGGCCGGGCTGCTTCTTCTTGGCCTACCCGCTGACGAAGACGGCGGCGAGCTACCCGGACCTGTTCGGCCACGCGCACAGTTCGTACCTGCAGGTGGCGGCCGAGGGTGGCGTGCCGGCGCTGGTGGGACTCCTGGCGGCGCTCGCGCTGGCGCTGCGGCAGGCGCTGCGGGGCGCGCGGGCGGCGGCGGACGAGGCCGCGCGGCTACGGTCGGTGGGCTTGTTCGCCGGGCTGGTGGGGTTCATGGCGGCGGGCCTGGCGGACCACAACGTGGGCGTGCCGGCGATCGGGATGGCGTTCTGGTTCCTGCTGGGAATCGCGGCCGGAGGATCCGCAGAGGACGCAGAGGCGGAGGAGGTCGGAGCGGGGCGGTCCAGGGGGGCTCGGTACGGAGCGGCGCTGGCAGCCTGTCTTCTCTGGATGATGCTGGTGCCGATGGTGTTGTGGAATCGCGCCCACTCGGCGTACCAGGCGTTTCTCGCGGACGTGGCGGCCGACCGGCGTGGTACCTGTCGCAACTGGGGTGGCTCCGGAGGGGAACGATCGCCGAGGCGGGCTACCTGCTGCTGAAAGCCCACTGGCTGAACCCGGCTGAGCCTGTGTTCGGAGTGGACGAGGGGTTCTCGGACCTGAGGAGCGGGTCCGGTGGGTCTCCGCCTCTGCTGGCGGCACCGGCCCGCGACCTGCTCCACGCGAGCGGAGCGCTCGCCGGCCTGGGGCTGTGGGATCTCCACCGGCATCGCCCGGCCGAGGCCGCCGCCTGGTTCGGGAAGGGCGCGATGGTCAACGACCCCCGCGACCGCGCCGCCCGCTTCCTGATCGGCTACGGCCGGGTCGATCCGCTGGTGGTGATCCCGCCCGAGCGCCGCGGGTTCCTGTTCACCGACCGGGTGCGCTATCACGGCCCAATCCTCTCGCGGCTGCGCTGCCGAATGCTGCAGGCGGAGGCGCTGGCGAGGACCCTGGACGGGCGGTGACGTACCCCGCTGTCGCCGGCTGAAGGGCCGCCCTCTGTGGCGGCGAAGCAGCCGCGTTCGGAGGAGAGGTACCCATGAAGCTCGCCGTTCAGCTCGGCCTCCTGCCGGGCAAGACCATCGCCGATCAGCAGCAGTGGGCCGCCGACCACGGCGTGGAGGGAATTGAGATCAGCGCCTGGGGCTACAAACCCGAGAACCTGGACCAGGCCAAGCGCGACTTCGAGCACAGCCCCGTGCCCATCTCCACGGTCTGCGGCAACCCGTCGTTCGACTTCCTCGACCCCGACCCGGGCAAGCGGCGGGCGAGCCTCGACCAGTCCAAGGCTTACCTGCGGTTCTGCGGCGAGGTGGGCGCGGTGGGACAGATCGTGCCGCCCATCTTCGGCGGGCCGCGAATCCCCGACCTCTCGCCGCTGGCCGATCCCATCACCCTCGAGAAGGACCTGCTGGTCAAGCTCTGTGCCGAGCTGGGCGACGTCGCCGCGAGCGCCGGCACGCTGCTGCTCCTCGAGCCGCTCAACCGCTACGAGCAGCACCTCCTTCGCCAGCAGGCGCACGGGGTGGAGATCTGCGAGCGCTGCGCCCACCCGGCCGTGGCGATCATCTCCGACTTCTTCCACATGCACATCGAGGAGACCAGCACCCCCGACGCGCTCCGCGCCGCCGGCAAGTGGGTGCGCCACTGCCACCTGGCCGACAACACCCGCCAGGAGCCGGGCACCGGCGACATCGACTACGTGGCGGGGATGAAGGGCCTGCTCGACATCGGTTTCACGGGCTACATGGCCTACGAATGCGGCATCTCTGGCGACGACAAGGCCGTCTCACTGGCGCGCAGCCTCGACTACATGCGCGACTGCATCGCCCGGGCGCGCGCCCTCTGACCCGCGCAACGGGCGGTCGTCGGCCTTCGGCACGAAGGGCAGGAAGCCGAGCACCAGAGAGACCCACAGGTAGCCGGACAGCGCACACCCCACGTACCCGATCGAGGCGGCCTGGGCGGCCAGCCACAGACCGGCCACCAACGCCGTGCGTCGAGGCCGGCCGTAGGCCCAGGTCAGCGACGCGGCCAGGGCCGGCGCGGCGGCGATGAAGTGGTAGGCCCAAGCCACCGGTGACAGCCAGAGGCAGGCGAGAAGCACGAGCGCGGTCTCCCGCGGCCAGTCCGCGGCGGCCAGCGCCTCTGCCGGGCGGGCCAGGCAGACGCCCGCCACTACCACCACGACGCCCATCAGCAGGGCATAGACGGCCGTCAGCTCGGATGCGGTCAGCGCGGCCACCGACATGTGCACCTGGACCTCGGGGCTCTCCTGGCCGAAGGCGCTGAGGCTC
This sequence comes from Armatimonadota bacterium, assembly GCA_016183835.1. Taxonomy (GTDB): domain Bacteria; phylum Armatimonadota; class UBA10988; order UBA10988; family UBA10988; genus JACPDV01. Next base: position 9,695 of record JACPDV010000318.1, on the reverse strand, counting down.
CGGCGGAGGAACGCCGGGAGCGACATGTTGCTCTCGCGCTGGGTGTCGATGTAGGCGGGCTCGGACAGCAGATCGGAGGTCAGCCGGGTGGCCGACTCGTGCCACCAGTGTGAGGTCGCCTGCCCGGCTCCGGCCGGCCCGTAGGCGAGGCCGGAGAGCGCGACGTTGAGCAGGAGCACCACGCCCACGGCGACCAGCGCGGGCCGCGGGCGGCGCTTGACCAGGAGGTAGGGCACGGCGAGCAGGGGGAGCAGCTTCAGCCAGCCCGCCAGCCCAAGGAGCAGGCCGCCGCGCAGCTCGCGGCCCTCCGCCACGCGGTTCAGCCCGGCCAGCACGGCGTAGACCATGATCACGTGGAATGAGCCGAGGCAGGCATTGTCGAGGAAGATGGCGATGGTCGACAGGCCGGTGGCCAGCGCCACCTGGCGCCGCGCGGCGGGGCCGAGCGGCGCGGGCCACCGCCAACCGAGCTCGAACACGATGCCGCCGAAGGCCGCCAGGTTGAGGGCGTACCAGAGCAGCGCGGCGAGCCAGTAGGGCAGCAGCGCGAGGACGGCGAAGGCCGCATCGAGCGACGGCCAGTAGTAGCGGAGGATGGTGTCGGGCGCCCGCGCGCGGTGCTCGAGCACGTAGCGGCCGGCGGCGTAGAACTCGGGGAGATCAGTGCCGCCGGCGTGGAACAGGCGGTGGATCACCACGGGGGTGCCCACGAGCAGGAGCGCGGCCAGGAGGGTCCAGCCCGCGGCTTCCCACCGCGCAGCCGAGGCGGACCGCCGGCAGTCGCCTGCCCCCGGCGCGCCGGCCGGTTCGCTCCGGGACATCGATCCCCCCGCTTCGCAGGGGGAGGAGCAGGCGAGACTCCCGGTGCCGCCAATCACTCCCCGCCGGCTTGACAGCGCGCCGGGCGATGGGACATACTGCCCCTGCCGAAGGGGCGAGGTGCCTGAGCGATGCGTTACCGCCGTACGCTGGTGGTGGTGGGGCTGGTGGCGGTGGTGGTGGGCGCCTGCCGCTCGCAAGATCAGCCCGGGCCGCCGCCGGCGCCCGCGCCGGCACAGCCCGACTGGCAGGTGGTGGCCCGCCGGCTCGGCGCCGAGCTGCGCGATGCGCAGGCCGTGGCCGCCGGCGCCGACGTGCGCGACAGCAACCTCCCGCTGGCCGCCCTCGAGCTCGAAAAGCTCCAGGTCCGGCTCCGGGACAACTTCAAAGGCCCGGCCTGGGAAGAGCTGCAGGAGACTTCCGAGAAGACCTTCGAGGCGGCCCTCCAACGGCTTAGAACCGGGCAGGTGGCCTGCGCCGGCGAGACCGGCGGCAAGACGCAGCTCGGGTTCCTCGAGCGCGCCTACCTGTGCCGCACCGACGGCAGCCCGCAGCCCTATTTCGTCCGGCTCCCCGACGACTACGACCCGGCCAAGCGCTGGCCTTTGGTCCTCTTCCTCCACGGCTACGTGCCCGACACCAGCAAGGTCGACCCCTGGGTGCTCCCGCCGAACCAGTGGAAGATGGCGTCCGACCGCGGGCTCATCCTGGTCATGCCTCACGGCCGGCGGAACAGCGACTTCCTGGGCATCGGCGAAGTGGACGTGCTGCGCGTGATCGAGGAGGTGCGGCGCTGGTACCAGGTCGACCCCGACCGGATCTTCATGACCGGCTGCAGCATGGGCGGCTACGGCGGGTGGGCGCTCGGACTGCGGCATCCCGACATGTTCGCCGGGCTGGCCCTGATGGCCGGGCAGACCGACTTCTTCGTCTGGGAGAACCGCGACCGGACCGAATGCGCCTTCAAGTCGTGGTGCATCGTCCAGAACAACCCCATCGACCTGGCGGTCAACGCCCTCCATCTGCCGTCGCTGGTGCAGCACGGCGAGCAGGACCGGCTCGTGCCCACCGTCCACTCCCAGATCATGGTGCCCGTGCTCGAGAAGCTCGGCTACCAGGTGGAGTACCTGGAGTACAAGGGCAAGAGCCACTACATCTACTGGGAGGATGAGCCCTTCGAGAAGATGTTCGACTGGTGCAAGGACAAGCGCCGCGACCCAGCGCCGGCAAAGGTTCGCTACAAGACGTTCACGACCCGCTGCGGGCAGTGCTACTGGATCGACATCCGCCGGTTCCAGCGCTGGGGCCCAGCCGGCGAGGTGGACGCCGCGGTTGCGGACGGCCGGATCGACGTCAAGGCCGCCAATGTGGCCGAGCTCTGGCTGGACCTGCCGGCCAAGCTCCTGCCGGAGGCCGGGCTGCCGCTCCGCGTCAACGGGCAGGACGCCGGCCGCGTGGCGCGCGGTGCGCACCGGGTGATGCTCGACGCCGACGGCAGGCCGTCGCCCGCGGTGCCCGGCACGCCGCCGCCGGAGCGTCCGCGCACCGGGCCGGCACGCGAGGCCTTCAACGGGCCGTTCAAGGTCTGCTACACCACCGGCGGTGCCGGCGCGGAGCAGAACCGCTCGCGCGCTGAGCGCTTCGGCGGCGTGTGGTACGCCTTCGCCGAAGCCGTCCTCCCGCCGCCCTCGCCCGACCGTGAGTTGAGCGCCGAGGACGTGAAGAGCCACAACCTGGTGGTCTTCGGCGAGCCGAGCACGGCCAGGCTGGCGGGGATCGACGACCCGGCGGCCGCGCTGCCCGCCGGGATCCGCATCGCCCCCGGCGACTACACCATCGGGCCGTACCACCTCAAGGGCGAGCGCCTGGGGCTCTACTTCCTCCAGCCGCACCCGCTCGACCCGCAGCGGCTGATCCTGTGGTGCAGCGGGGTCGAGTACGGCGCGGGGCTGCCGGTCAACCACCAGTTCGACCTGCTGCCCGATTTGCTCGTCTACAACGACGAGATCGGGCCGGATAGCGCCAACTCCTACCTGCTCGGCGGGTTCCTGACGCAGGACGGACGGCTCGATCCTCTCACGCTCGACCGGGCGCCCGGGGTGAAGGCCGAGCCATGAGCGAGGCCGAGGCGGCGCGGCCGGTGGTCCTGGAGGCGCGGGCGCTGACCAAGGACTACGGCCGGCGCCGGGCGGTGGACACCCTCGACCTGCGCGTCCACGCCGGCCACGTGTACGGTTTCCTGGGGCCCAACGGCGCGGGCAAATCCACCACCATCCGGATGCTGCTGGGGCTGATCCGGCCCACCGAGGGCGAGGCCTACGTGCTGGGCGAGAGCATCCGCCGCCGGCGGGTGCAGGCGCTCCGGCACGTGGGCGCGCAGGTCGAGACGCCGGCGTTCTACGGCTACCTGTCGGGGCTGCGCAACCTGCGCATGCTGGCTTCGCTGTCGGGCCGGGTGACGCCCGACGACCTGGACGAGGTGCTCGAGCGCGTGAAGCTCCGCGGGCGCGAGCACGACAAGGTGCGCACCTACTCGCAAGGGATGCGGATGCGGCTCGGGCTGGCGCAAGCGCTCCTCCCGCGACCGCAGCTCCTGGTGCTCGACGAGCCGACCAACGGGCTGGACCCGCAGGGCATGAAGGAGGTCCGCGATCTCGTCCGCTCGCTGGCCCACGACGAAGGCATCACCGTGTTCCTCAGCAGCCACCTGCTGGGCGAGGTGCAACAGGTCTGCGACCGGGTGGCGGTGATCGACCGCGGCCGGCTGGTGGCGGAAGGCGACGTGGCCACGCTGCTCGCCGACGCCGCCGCGGGACAGGCGAGGGTGGGGTGCGACCGGGTGGACGAGGCCGCCGCGGTCGCCGGTGGGGTGGAGGGCGTGACCGCGGTGCGGACCCTCGAGGACGGCCTGGAAGTGGACCTCGACCCCAACCGCGCCGCTGACCTGAACGCGGCGCTGGTGGCGGCCGGGATCCGGGTGCATGAGTTGACCCCGGTGCGGCGGTCGTTGGAGGAGTTCTTCCTCGCCATCACGGGGGGCACGCGTCCATGATCCTCCTCGTCCGTCACGAGCTGACCAAGTTCTACCGCCGCTTCACGCCGTACGTGATCTACGCGGTGATCCTGTGCTTCAAGCAGGGCGGCGGGCACCATTTCGCGCGGGCGGCGGGGCGCGGCGCGCCGGACTACGAGGTGGTGGGCAGCCCGCTCAACGGCGTCTTCCTCTGCAACATGGTGCTGGTCAGCATCGCCCTCTTGCTGCCCTACATGGCGCTGGTCGCGGCGGGCGAGGTGCTGGGCGTCGAGGGGTCGGTCGGCACCCTCCGCACGCTGCTCGTGCGCCCGCGCTCGCGCTCCGCAATCTGGTTCGCCAAGTTCATCACCGTACTGATCTACACGCTGTCGCTCTGCGCGCTCATGTATGTCACCAGCCTCGGGCTGGGCACGCTGGTCTTCGGGCGCGGGCCGCTGTGGCAGCCGACGGCGCTGGAACAGGGCAGCATGGTCATGCTCACCTTCGGCGAGGCCACGCGCTACCTGGCGCTCAGCTACGCCGTGCTCGGCGCGGCCGTGTTCACCACCGCCACGCTGGCTTTCTGCCTGGGCTCGTTCTTCGATAGCGGCCTGGCGCCCGGGTTCACGGCGCTGGCCATCGTCATCACGCTGCAGATTGTGACCAACCTGCAGTTCGACTGGGTGGCGACGATCAAGCCGTACTGCTTCACCAGCTACCTGAGTGACTTCACGAAGATGATGCCGACCGAGTTCGACCCGGTCACCAATGCGCTCAAGTTCCCGCGGGAGGCGCTGCTCCACACGCTCCGGGCGTGCGGGATCTACATTGCGGTGTTCGCGGCGATCGGGTTGGGCCGGTTCGTGCGGCGGGATGTGACGTGTTGAGGCGGTGGGCGGCGGCGGCGTGCCTGCCGTTCCTGGCTGCCTGCGGCGGCACCACGCACCTCGCTGTCGAGCGCCGTGGCGACCAGCTCGTGGTCACCGCGCGGCTGGCGGAGCAGATGGGCGCGGAGGAGCGCCACGCGGCGGCAGACCAAGCCCCGACCGTTGTGCCACTCCCGGGCGCGCGGGCGCCGCGGCAGCCGGAAGTCGTGACGCTCGACGAACCGCCCGGCAGGATCGAGCTGCGGGCGGCGCCGGACGGCTCGGCGCGGGTGGAGCTGTGGCTCGATCCGGGCTACCCGCGCCGCTTCGCGACCGCCGACGGCGGGGTGACCATCACCGTCGACCTGGTGCACGACGAGCAGCAGACGCTCCCGCTCGACGCCGGCGTCACCTGGGAGAGCCGGCTGCGCTGCCGGCCCCACCGGGTCCTGCGCTACTACTCGGTGCGGCTGGACCGCGCCGCGACGCCGCGCCTGCGGGTGGTCACCGCCGGGCCGAAGCTGACCGACCGCCGGCCGCTCCCCGAGCTGGCGCGTGGCGCCACGGCGGCCATCAACGGCGGCTACTTCGATCCCGCCACCGGCAACCCGCTGGGCGCCCTGAAGGTGGACGGCGAGTGGATCCGCCCGCCGCTGCTGCACCGCACCGCGCTCTTCCTGCCGCGTACCGGGCGGCCGAAGATCGGGGTCCCGGAGTGGGCCGGCACTTTCACCGCCGCCGGCACAACGCGGCCGCTGGCCGGGCTGAACGGCCGCCCGTCCGACCCATCGCAAGCCGTGCTCACCACGTCGCGCTGGCCGTTCGAGCGCAGCTTCCCCGGGCTGCTCGCCACGCCGCTGCCGGGGCTTCACGCCGTGCTGCACACGCGGGAGACGGTCGGCACGCCGCTCAGGGTCCGCCCGGCCTCCAAGCCGGACGTGGACGGCTCGATCCTGGGCGCGGGCCCGCGGCTGGTCGCGGGCGGTCAGGCGTGGGTGACCCACGTCGAGGAGCGGTTCAGGGACGACATCACGAAGACCGTCAGCGCGCGCTCCGGCGCAGGCATCCTGCCGGACGGCGGCATGTTGCTGGTGTACGTGGACGGCCGGGGCGGAATGCGGTTGGAGGAGTTCGCCGCGATCATGGCGGAACTCGGATGTGAGAGCGCGCTCAACCTGGACGGCAACACGTCGTCCACGATGGTGGTCGGCGGCGCGCTGGTGGGGCTGCCGCTCGAACAGGTCGGCCACGCCCTCGGGCATCAGCGGCCGACCTGGAGCAGCTCCTCGCCGACGCGCCCCGGCCCGACGACCTCCCCGACGCCTCCGCCGTCTACCTCCGCCGCGACCGGACCCTCGATGTCAACGCCAAAGGCCGCACCGTCGCCACGCTCCACAGCACCATCAAGATCCTCACCAACGGCGGCCGCCGCCACGACGTGCAGGACCTGCCCTGGACCACCCCCTACCAGTCCGTCAAGGTCGTCGAGGCGCGGACGGTGCGGCGCGACGGCCGGGTGGTGGAGGTCGGGGATGTCGCGCTCCGCGCCGCCTCAGCCGGCCGCTACGGCGACACCTTCGGCGACGTGGTGCGGTTTCAGCTCGACTTCCCCTACGTCGAGCCGGGCGCCGTGATCGACTACGAGGTGACCATCGCCGACAACCGGCCGCTGATGCCCGAGGGCGTGGCCGACCTGTTCGAGCTGCAGGCCACCGATCCCGTGCAGTCGGCCACCTACACGCTCCGCGCGCCGCCCGAGCTGGTCCTCGCCAGCCACGTCAACGGGCGCCTCGACGCCCCGACGGTGCGCCCCCGCGACGGTCTCAGCGAGACGGCCTGGCATGCCCGCGGGCTGCCCGCCATCGTCGCCGAGCGGCTCCGCCCGAGCGATGTCAACCAGGGTCTGTGGGTGATGGTCAGCGCTACGCCGTCCTGGGAGGCGGTGGCACAGCGCTACCGCGAGCTGGCGGCGCCGGCCTACGTCAGCAGCACCGCGCTGCAGCAGCTCGTCAAGCAGCTCGTCACCGGCGCCGCCGACCCGGCGCGGGCGCTCTACCAGTACGTCTGCACCACCGTCCACTACGGCGTGGGGCCGCTCGAGCAGCGGGCGCCGGGGATCCAGCCGCGGCCGGCGTACGAGACCTTCGAGCAGCGCGTGGGCGACTGCAAAGACCAGGCCACGCTGCTCCTCACCATGCTGCGCGAGGCCGGGATCCCCGCGCTGCCGGCGCTTCTCCGGCGGCAGACGGGCGGGGCGGTGGTGGAGGACGTGCCGTGCATGCTGCAGTTCGACCACGTGATCGTCGCGGTGCCCGCGCGCGACGGGCGCTACCGCTGGCTCGACCCGACCTTCAGCTACGGCTCGCCCGACTACCTGCCGCCCGACGTCCAGGGCGCGCGGGCGATGGTGGTGGCGGACGACCGCATCCACTGGGCCGAGCTGCCGACCTTTGCGGCGGCGGCGAACGTCCATGAGCGCACGGCGCCGGACCTGTCGGTCGCCGCCGATGGCTCGTTGGCAGGGCAGGTGACGGTGACGGCGGCGGGCGCCAAGGAGCAGACTCTGCGCTATGACTTCAGCGGGCTCGGCGCGCGCGAGACGGCGCGGCGGGTGGCGGACGGCCTGGCGCAGACCATGCAGAACGCGAGCGTGGACCCGGCCAGCGTGGCCGTGACGGCGGCGGACGATCTGGCCAGGCCGTTCCGGCTGACCTATCAGTTCCGCGCCGAGGGCTACGCCGACCGCACGCAGAAGCTGCTGCTCCTGCGACCGGCGGTGTTCGAGCAGGCTCGCCTGCCCGTCGGGCTGGGCGCCGAGCGTGTCTACCCGCTGAGGCAGGCCTCCGCGCCGGAGCGGCGGGTCAACCGCCTGCGCTTCCGGATCGCGCCCGAGCTGCGGGTCACGGAGGTGCCCCTCGCCCGCGAACGGCGTGAGTCGTTCGGCTGGTTCCGGATCGGCTATAGAATGCAGGGAGACACCCTCGAATACACGCGCGAAGTGGAGCTGACGCAAGCGCAGATCCCGGCGGAGGCGTATCCTCGGTGGCGGGCGTGGTGGCTGGACCTGGCAGACGCGGACCGGCAGGTGGTGGTGGCGGAGAGGCGATAGGACGGTGTGGACATGAGGTGGGTCGGACGGTTCTTGACGGTCGGCGCGGTGCTCCTGGTAGGCGCATGCGCCATGACCGAGCCGCCGGAGGAGCTGACCGAGCCGGACAAGGCGAAGGGCGGGCCCAACCTGGCGCCCAGGCCCGAGCCGCGTGACGAGAGCGCCCGCTACCGCGGCCCGGCGCCGGTCATCAAGCCGCAGGTGCGCACCGTGGCGGGCCAGGTCACTCCGTTCCGCTGGAGCGAGGCGCCGGCCGCCGCCGACGTGCCCGCGGCGCCGCTCTCCGGCCGCATCGCCGGGTTCGACTTCCGCTACCGCTACGCCAGCGTGGTGCCCGACGACGAGGACCGGCTGCCCACCTACCTGCTCCGCTTCTCGAACAAGGACCGCGGCGAGCTGTGCGCGTTCTCGTTCGAAGATGACGCGGTCTGCCTGGAATGGCACCTGCCCACCGGCGTGGGAGAGTGGCAGAAGCGGCTCACCGACCCGCGGCCCGACGGCTCCTACGCCTGGTACACCATCCGGCAGTCCGACGGCACGCCGTTGACCCGCAATCCGGACTGGGCGGTCTACCTCCGCATCGACGAGGAGCGCGGCTCCACCGAATCCGGCGGGATCGCCAGCCTGGTCGGCAGGATCGCGCTGACCTTCGGCGACAAGGAGAAGAGTTGGCTGGCCGGCACGTTTGTGGCCGATGGTTGCCGGTGACGGCAGGATGAGCGCGCGGTCCGCCGAAGACGACGGCGGGGAGTGGCAGGCAAGGTGAAGCTGGTCATCACGGACTGGGAAGACCTGGGCACGGCGGAGCCGGCGCGGAAGATCCTCGAGCCGGCGGGGTTCGAGGTGGCGTTCGGCGAGTGCCGGAGCGTGGCCGACGTGATCGCCGCCGCGGACGGCGCCGACGCCCTGATGGTCCGCGCCGCGCCCATGCCGCGCGCGGTGTTCGAGGCGCTGGACGGGCTGCGCTTCGTGTCGCGCATGGGCATCGGGCCGTGGGACGTGGACCTGGCCGCTGCCGTGGAGCACCGCGTAGCGGTGGCGCACTGCCCGAAGTACTGCACCGACGAGGCCGTGGCGCACACCCTGGCGCTGGTCCTGGCGCTCAACCGCCGCCTGGATGAAGCCCGCGAGGCTGCCCGCGCCGGGCTGTGGCGGACCTACGGCGACGTGGGGCCGGTGTTCGCCCTCAGCGATCTCAACCTGGGGCTGGTCGGGCTCGGGCGGATGGGCGAGCGGGTCGCGGTGGCGGCCGACGCACTCGGCTTCGCCGTCCTGGGCTACGATCCCCACGTCCGCCATGCGCCCGAGGTGGTGGAGATGGTCAGCTTCGAGGCGGTCCTCGCCGAGAGCGACATCCTCTGCCTGCTGTGCCCTGCCACACCCGAGACGCACCACCTGATCAACGCCGCCGCGCTGGAGCAGATGAAGGCCACGGCCTACCTGGTCAACACCGCCCGTGGCGCGCTGGTGGACGAGGCGGCGCTGCTCGAGGCGCTCGACTCCGGGCGTCTGGCCGGCGCCGCGCTCGACGTGCTGGAGCACGAGCCGCCGGCAACCGACCACCCGTTGCTCCACCACCCGCAGGTGTGGGTCACGCCGCACGTGGGCTACCACTCTGAGACGTCGCAGCACGAGCTGAAGGTGCATGCGGCGCGCAACGTGGTGCACTGCTTCACGGGCGAGCGCGTGGCCGGCCTGCTGACCCCCGATTTTCGGCGCGTGTAACGGTGCGCCGAGACGGCGGCACCGGCTGAGAGGGTGGCCTGCAACTGGGATCCGGCCCCCTCTCCCCTCGGGAGAGGGGGCCGGAATAGCGCCGCATCGTTGTAACGGGGAGCTCCGCCGATGAAAGCCCTGATCGCCAGCGCCGGCCGCGGCACACGCCTGC
>JACPDV010000317.1:1715-5523 GCA_016183835.1 Armatimonadota bacterium | reverse complement strand
CTCTGCCGTGAGCAGGAGTACACCGCCATCGTGGTGGGCGGGATGAGCTTCCGGCGCATGCTCCTGCCGCTCGCGGTGTTCGCCTCGATCACCCTCTGCATGGCCGCGTGGGTGCAGGAGTACCTGGGTCCCAAGGCCCAGATGGTGTACTACGCCAAGAAGCTGTCGCTGCAGAACAAGAGCGACGCCGAGGTCCGCGAGCTGCACCTGCGGCTCAACGACTTCAACTCCCGCCGCCGCGTGGCGATGACCGCCGAGAGCCTGGACACCAAGTCCCGCACCCTCACCGGGCTGAGCATCGTGGTCAGCGAGGACGGGCAGAAGCTCTACGAGACCTGGGCTCAGCGCGCGCTGTGGATGCCCGAGATCAAGCACTGGCGGCTGCTCAACGGCTACACCCAGATGCGCGGCAAGGACGGGCTGTGGCGCACGGTGAACTTCGCCGAGTCCGAGGTCAGCCGCGAAGCCGGGCTGCGCGGCTACGGCAGCGAGATCGTCTTCGAGAGCGAGCCCAACACCGTGGAGCTGGTCTCCACCGACAAGCCCGACTACCTGACCTACGGCGCCATCCGCGAGCGGATCCAGTGGATGGTGGACCATGACTATTCGATGCGCGAGATCAACCGGGTGCGGGTCTACGTCTCGCGGCGGTGGACGATGGCCACGAGCTGTCTCTTGTTCGTGCTGGTGGGTGCGCCGCTCGCCGTCCGGCCCGAGCGCGGCGCGATGTACAAGATGGGCGGCGTTCTGGCGCTGGCCATCGCGCTCATTCTGGCCTACTACATCTGCTGGAATGCCACGAGCTTCCTGGGCGAAGGCTCGCGCTACCCGTGGGCGTGGGCCTGGTCCAGCAACGTGGCCGCCTTGTGCTTCGGCCTCTACCTGTGCGCCCACGTGCGGGACTGAGGCCGGGTGGGGCCGGGGGTAGCTGGGAGGGTGGATGTGGGTGACCGACGGCGGAGCCTTGGCCGCACGGTGACGGATGCGGCCAACACGATGCTGGACCGCTACGACGACCTGGTGGCGTCCGTGGCGTGGCGGCTGTCGTGGCTGCTCAGCACCAGTTGGTCGGTCACGGAGGTGGACGCCGGCTACCGGCACGCGGTCTGCGAGCGGGGCGAGGTGCCCATCTACGCCTTCTTCCACGGCGTTGCCGGCTCCATCATCGGCTTCCCCCGCGACCGTGACGTGACCCTCCTGATCTCCCCCCACCGCCACGGCCGCCTGGTGGCCAAGGTGGCCGAGAGCCAAGGCGTGAAGGTCTGCTTCGGCTCGCCCAACCACCGCACCGTCGAGTCCTTCATGGAGTTCGCCGAGGAGGTGGCCGGCGGGCGCAGCGCGCTGATCGCGGTGGACGGGTCGAAGGGTCCGCGCGGCGTGGCCAAGCCGGGTGTGGTGCTGCTGGCACACCGGGCGGGCGCGCCGATCATCCCTTGCGGCGTGGGCGCGTGGCCGTCGTACCGTTTCCGCCAGGCGTGGGACCGCCACCTCTTGCCACTCCCCTATGCCCGGGTGGTGGGGGTCTACGGCCGGCCGATCCGCGTCCAGGAGGCCACCCGGGAGTGCTACGACCGGGCGCACCGGGAGCTCCAGCAGCGGCTCAACGAGGTCCAGAGCCGGGCCGAGCGGCTCGCCCGCGAGGGCGTCGTCTGAGCTACCCGGTGTCCGGCAGCGCCGCCGGCCGCTCCGCGGTCACCTTCGGCACGAGGGTCACCACTTCGTGCTCGTAGGCGATCCGGATGCGGGCCACCATCATCCCGCTGCCCATCGTCCACAGCGCCACCTGGCCGTCCGCCGGCGGACCCGGGTCGTCGGCCTGCAGGGCCTTCTCGCCGTCCACCAGGAAGATCAGCCGGCTCCCCACCCGCCGCGCCTCGAGCCGCCACCAGCGGCGGTGGAAGACTCCGTACGGCCGGCCCTGCTCGTCGGCCTGGTAGAGCGGATTGTCGTCGCTGAACTGGGGCGCCCGGAAGCGGTCGTCGGTGGTGGCGCAGAGCACCTTGTCGCCCCGCCGGATCATCGTCGTGGAGCCGTTCAGGCCCGAATAGATGAAGCTGTAGCCACTCGACAGGTCGCCGCGCCGGCTGAAGAGGTTGATGTCGAGGTCGCTGGGCACGTAGAACCAGCGCTCGTCGGCCCAGGGGAGCCCATGCTTGAACGAGACGTAGGCCTCCACGGCCAGGTCGCCGGTGAAGAGCCGCTTGTTCCACAACGCACAGATGCCGCGCCCCTGCCCGCCGAAGAAGCTCCACTCGGGCTCGCAGGCGAACCGGCTGGTGATGGCCCACTCGCCGCCGAGGGGCTCCCAGTCGGTGGGCGCGGCGCCGAAGGTGTAGTCGTACACCTGCCGGCTCTCCACGCCGACGGAGCTGTCGGCGACGCGCAGGCCGCCCGGCTCCACCGCCATCCGCCACCCGATGTCGGGCTGGCTCGGCTCGGACGCCCGCGGCGGCTTGGCCGCGGCGGGTGCCCCGGCGTCGAGCAGCTTCAGCACCGCCTTGGCATCGCGGTTGCCCGGTTCCAGCGCGAGCACCTGCTCCGCCGCCGAGCGCGCCTCGCGGCCGCGGCCCAGTGCCTGGTAGGCGCGGCCCAGGTCGAGCCAGCTCGCCACCGACTCGGGCTTGCCCCGGACCACGGCGATCAGGTCGTCCACGGCGGCCTGCCAGCGGCCCAGCTCGGCCTCGGCCCGCGCCCGCCAGTAGCGCGCCACGAGGTGCTCGGGCTCGGCCGCGAGCGCCGCGTCGAGCTTCGCCAGCGCCGCCTCGGCGCGCCCCGCGCGGAGCGCGGCCAGCCCGGCTTGCAGGGCCTCGTCCGCCGGGCCCGCCAGAGCTGCACCCGCCGCCCACAGCACCGCCGCCAACCAGCCGCAGCGCATCGATCCCTCCTCAGCGACCCGCCAGCGGCGCCGGCTCGGCAACCCGCACCAGCGGGGTCGCACAGGGCTCTTCGGCGGCGTAGCCCACCCGCACGCGCGCCACCATCATCCCATTATGGACCGTCCACAGCGCCACCTGTCCGCCCGCCAGCGGCTCCGGGTCGGCCACCTCGAACGCCCGCTTCCCGTCCACGTCCATGCCGACCTTGTCGCCGCGCTTCCAGGCCAGCAGGCGGAACCACCGCCAGTGCATCTGCTCCAGGGATGGCCGCTCATCGCTATAGGACGGCGGGAGGTGCTCCGGGTTCGATGTGGCGGCCAGCACCTTGTCGCCGCGGCGGAGCAGCGTGCGCGCGCCGTAGTCGCCGCCGAACAGGAAGCTGTACCCGCTGGAGGGCTCCACCCCGTCGCCACAGAGCGTCAGGCAGAGGTCCATCGGGCGCTCGAGCCAGGTCGTCTCGGTCCACGGCAGGCCGTACTGGAACGCCACGTACGCCTCCATCTCGACATCGCCGAGGAAGCGCCGCTTGTTCCACACGCAGGCCAGCCCGGGGCTGCGCCCGCCGAAGAAGCTCCAGGTCGGGTCGCAGGCGTAGCGGCTGGCCACCGCCCAGACCCCGGCCGTGGGCCGCCAGTCGGTGGGCGCGGTGTCGAAGGTGTATTCGAGCAGGTGCGGGCAGCTCACGCCCAGCCGCTCGGTCCAGGCGAACCAGGCCAGGGAGCGGTCGAGCCCCTCCAGCCCCACCGCCACCCGCGGCCCGACGTCGCCCGGCGCGCCGGCGGACACGAGGCTCACCAGGACCCCCAGCAGACCGTAAGTCATCGACCTCACCGGGCCGCGACAGAGACCCCGCCCGACAGTGGCAGCGGCGTCGGCACGGCGACCAGCGGCCGGTCGCTCCGCACCTCGCTGCCGTACGCCACGCGCACGCG
>JACPDV010000317.1:0-1698 GCA_016183835.1 Armatimonadota bacterium | reverse complement strand
TCCCGTTGCGCACCGCCCAGACCTCGAGCCGGCCGCCCGGCAGCCGCTCGGGGTCGTCGGCGACCAGCGCTTCCTTGCCGTCCACGAAGAAGCGCAGCCGGTGGCCGAGCCGCTGCGCCTCCAGCCGCCACCAGCGCCGGTGGAAGTCCTCGCTCGACGGCCGCGCATCACTGTACGACGGGGTCACGAACTCGGGCGCTTCGGTGGCGGCCAGGACCCGGTCGCCGCGCCGGATCAGCGTGCGCTGGCCTTCGTCCCCCGCGTAAACAAAGCTGTAGCCGCTGGCCGGGTCCTGCCCGTCGCCACACAGCGTGAGGCACAGGTCGGCGGGCCGGTAGCTCCAGTCGCGATTGTTGAACGGCAGCCCGTGCTTGAACGAGACGTAGGCCTCGACCACCAGGTCGCCGGCGAACTCGCGCTTGTTCCAGATGATGGCGAGCCCGCGGCTGAAGCCGCCGAAGAAGCTCCAGCTCGGGTCGCAGGCGAACCGGCTGGAGACGCTCCAGGTGCCGCCCGCCGGGACCCAGTCGGTGGGCGCGGAGCCGAAGGTGTAGTCGAGGAGCTGCGCCCCCGACGCCGCCGTGGCACTGGTCTGGAAGGCGTCGGCCAGGGCCGGCGAGAGCCCCTCGGGCACGAGCGCCAGGCGCGGCCCCACCGGCTCATCGGCGGCGAGCGCGGCGCCGGAGGTGAGTGCCAGGGCGATCCAGGTCCACTTGAGGGTGCTCATTCGCTCAGCCTGACTTCTGGCCCGCGGCCTCGGCCACGTGTTGCGGCGCCGTGGGCAGCTCCGCTACGCCGGTGTAGGCCACCAGCTCGGTGGTGGTGAGTCCCAGACCGGGGTAATCGAGGAACTCGAACTGCTCACGCACCAGGCCGACGCCGCGGACGTACCAGCGGCGGCAGCGGAGCAGCATGCGGAGGCTGTGGTCGGCGTCGATTGGCGCGTCGAAGGCTTCCACCCCGGCCACCTGCACCGCCCCTTTGAAGGTACCAGCCTGAGTGGTCAGCGGCGCGACGGCGAGCACATGGTAGTGCCCCTCCGTGGCCGCGGGCACCCCGGGCGGGCCCAGCATGTTGAACAGTCCGAGGGCCATGGGCCGCCAGCGGAAGCCCTTGTAGCTCCACACCGTGTCGACGCTGCCCAGCCGGTCGGGCGCGGGGAGCAGCGGCCTGGGGCCATAGCCGGCATCGGCCACGTCGGGGTCGAGGGTGTACATCCCGCGCTGGTCCGCGACGTAGCGCTCTTCGCGCGTCAACGGCCGACCGGTCGGGTCTAGCCGGCCGGCCGAGACGCGGACCGTGATCTGCGCGGCGTCCGGGGGCACTTCCGTGGACTTCTGGAAGCTCAGCTCCCAGCGCAGTGAGTCCGTCACGCTGAGGCTGCTCGTCGCCACATACGTCAGCCGCATCCCGGTCCGGGCGGGATAGAAGTCGTTGCCGTCGGCCGCGTAGCCGCAGCCGCCGATGAGCAGCAAGAGCCAACCGATCCGAGCCGCCATGCTTTGACCTCGGCCCGCGCATTGACGACGCGCCTGGCCAGTGCTACAATCCGCCACAGTGTCCTGGTAGCTCAGGGGATAGAGCGCCTGCCTGCGGAGCAGGAGGTCGCAGGTTCAATTCCTGCCCAGGACGTTCATCCTCTACCTGTTACCCCTGCCGCTCCGCCTCCAATCCAGCCGCCGGGTTTCCGGCCGCCTG
>JACPDV010000078.1 GCA_016183835.1 Armatimonadota bacterium | reverse complement strand
GGGCGCCTTGCCTGTCTCGTCCAGGCTGACCCGGCCGTCCGGACCGCGCACCACCCGCACCAGCTCGCGCTTGGGCCGCTGCCGCCGGCAGGCCACGCAGGTCCGCTCCGGGACATGCCGGGCCCTCACGCTCCGCTGCCGGTGTCGGCGACCTTGGGGGCGTTCGGGTCGCCTTCCAGTGCGAACTGCGTCTCGCTTCTGATGTCGATCTTCAGGCCCGTCAGCTTGGCTGCCAAGCGCACGTTCTGGCCTGCCCGCCCGATCGCCAGAGACTGCTGGTCGTCGGGCACCACCACCGTTGCCGCCTGGCCGTCCGCGGAGAGGATCACCCGGGCGATCTTCGCCGGCGACAGCGCCTCGGCGATGTGCAGCCGCGGATCGGCATGATACCGGATGATGTCGATTTTCTCGGTGCCCAGTTCGTTGGTCACCGCCTGCACCCGGCTGCCGCGGTGTCCCACGCAGGCGCCCACCGGGTCCACGTTGGCATCGCGGGTGGCCACCGCCACCTTCGAGCGCACCCCCGCCTCCCGCGCCAGGCTGACGATCTCAACCACGCCCTCGTGGATCTCGGGCACCTCGCGCTCGAACAGGCGGCGCAAGAGGTCCGGGTGAGAGCGCGACACCACCACCTGCGGCCCGCCCTTGCTGCTCTCCTCGATCTTGAGGATCAGCACTTCCATGCGGTCGCCGAACCGGTACTCGTCGCCGCGCATCTGCTCGGAGCGCGGCAGGATGGCCTCCGCCTTGCCGATGTTGACCATCACCACGCCGTTGCGCTCAGTGCGCTGCACGATCCCCGGCGCGGTCTCGCCCACGCGGTCCTGGTATTCGGCGCGGACGATCTCTTTCTCCACGTCGCGGATGCCCTGCACCAGCACCTGCTTAACCGTCTGCGCACCCACCCGGCCGAGGTCCTCGAGCGTGACTTCCACGTCCATCACGTCGCCGGCTTCGGTTTCGGGGTCGATCTCGCGGGCTTCCTCCAGGCTGATCTGGATCTCCGGGTCGGTCACGCGCTCGATGGCAATCTTGGTCGCGTAGATGCGCACGCCGTTCGGCGAGGTGGGGTCCACCTCGAGGGTGATGGGCTCCTGCGCGGCGCCCAGGTGGGTCTTGCGGTAGCCCGCGGCCAGCGCTTTTTGGAGCTGCTCCAGGAGCTTTTCCACCGGGATGTCCTTCTCGCGCGCCAGTTGGTGCAGCAAATCCAACAGACTGCCGTTCATGGCTTCTCCCGTGCGCTCGAGCGGGATGGCTCGTCCCACTCGTGGACGACGTTGGCCCGCACCACTTCGGCCCACGGCACAGCGCGCCGCTCGCCGTCGAGGTCCAGCACCAGCCCGTCGCCGGTCACCTCGACCAGCCGCCCCGTGACCGAGGCCGGCCGGCCGTCCACGCTCAGCTTGACCTTGATCAGCCGCCCCACCCGAGCGCGGCAGTGGTCCAGCTTCGGCAAGGGCCGGTCGAGCCCGGGAGACGAAACCTGCAGGCGAAACGCCCTCCGGAACGGGTCCTTGGCGTCGAGCCAGGCCCCGATCCGCGCGCTGAGCGCCGCGCACTCGTCGATCGTGATCCCGCCTGGTTCGCCGCGCCGGTCCGCGCTGACGCGGAGGTACGCGCCCGAACCGGTGTGCGCCGCCATCTCGATCAGCTCGTAGCCGGCCTCGTCGAGCAAGGCCGCAAGCTCGGCCTCGATCGCAGTCCAGTCGGCCACGCCGGTCTCCCGCAGAAAAAGAAAGCGCGGGTAACAACCCACGCTCCGGTTGCGACAACCCTTGCTGCCGGCGATTATAGCACAGCGCGGGGGCCGTGGCAAGCGCGCCACCCGGCGCACCCGGGGCTTGCCCGCTGCCCGACACACCGGCATAATGACCCCGGCCCGGGCTCCACAACGGCGCTCGGGAACGGTTTCCAGCGCCTCATGAGCAGCCCCGCAGCCGTGGTCACCATCGATGGTCCGATGCGGGTCCGTGAGCCCCGGGCGCAGATCGCCGGGGTCGAGCCGGGGAGCATCGCCGACCAGCTCGGCGTGCGCCCGGGCGACCGCCTGGCCCGCATCAACGGCGAGCCGCCCCGCGACGTGATCGACTATCAGCTCTGGACCGCCGCCGAGGAGCTCGAGCTGGTCTTCGAGACCGCCGGCGGCGAGACCCTGGCGTGCGCGTTCCAGAAGGACCCCGCCGAAGACCTGGGCCTGACCTTCGCCGACGAGCTGTTCGTGCCCCTCCGCACCTGCAACAACGGCTGCCTCTTCTGCTTCGTCCTCCAGGCCCCGGTCGGCCTCCGGCCCACCGTCTACGTCAAGGACGACGACTACCGCCTCAGCTTCCTCCACGGAAACTTCACCACCCTCACCAACCTGACCGAAGCGCATTTCGAGCGCATCGTGGCCCAGCGCCTGTCGCCCCTCTACGTCTCGGTCCACGCCAGCGACCCTGCCCTGCGGCGCCAGCTCCTCGACAACCAGAAGGCCGACGCCGGCTGGGACTACCTCGTCCGGCTCTGCGCGGCCGGCATCGAGTGCCACACCCAGATCGTGGTCTGTCCCGGCCTCAACGACGCCGCGGAGCTCGATCGCACCATCGGTGACGTGGCCCGGCTCCGCCCGGCGGTGCAGACCATCGGCGTGGTGCCCGTGGGCCTCACCCGGTTCCAGGCGCACCCGCTGATGCGACCCATGACCGCCGCCGAGGCCGCGGCGACGCTTGATCAAGTGGACGCCCAGCGCGCCCGGCTTGGCTCCCGTGGCGATGGGTTCGTCTACGCCGCCGACGAGCAGTACCTGAACGCGTCTCTGCCACTCCCGCCGGCGGCGTACTACGACGGTTTCGCCCAGATCGAGAACGGCATCGGGCCCTCCCGGCTCCTGCTCGACCAGGTGGCCGAGGCTCTCCGGCGGCTGCCCCACAAGCTGCCGAAGCAGCGCGTGGCGGTGCTCACCGGCGGCTACGGCGCGACCCTCCTCGCCGACTTCGCCGCCGCGCTGCGCGGGATAGAGAGTGTCGACCTCGAGCTGATCCCGGTCCGCAACGAGCTGTTCGGCGGCAACGTGAGCTGCGCCGGATTGCTCTGCGGCCGGGACATGCTCGCCGCACTCGCCGGCCGGCCGCCGTTCGACCGGGTGATCCTTCCCGCGCGAGCGCTGAACGACGAGGGGGTCCTGCTCGACGACCTCACGCCGCACGATCTGGCCGCGCGGCTCGGCATTCCGGTGGGGGCCTGCGCCACGCCCGCGGAGGTGGTGGCGGTGCTCCGGGGCGGTCGCTGAGCGGCGCGGGCCGGGCCGCCCGGTTGACGCTCGATTCGGGCCGGTGGTATACTCCGCGCACTCGCATGGGAGCACGGCCGATGCCGCGTTTCGGCTCTTGGCAACGCTGGTGGGGGGCAGTCCTGGCGGTCGGACTCCTGTTGCCGCAGAGCCCCGGGCGGGCTGTCTCCGCGGTGCTCATTGAGAGCGCACCCACCACGCTGACGTGGCGCCTGGCCGAACCTGTGCCGTGGCGGCCGCCGCTCCGGCTGGATGCCGCCGGCGGGCAGGTCGAGCTGGTGCTGGTGCGCGTCAACGGCCTCGAGGCGGTCACGCAGGTGGTCCGCTGGGACGCCGCGGTGCGGCGCACCGTGGGCGACCGGGTCGAGCTGTCGGCCGGCGGACCCGCCACCAGCCCGGCGCCGTTGGCGGTGAGCGCCGGGAGCGGCGGGGCCGGCACGGTGATCGAGGTGGCCGGCGAGCGGGCCGTGGTGAGGCTGGCCCAGCCGCCCATGCCCGGCGCCGGCGCGGCCGCTGTCCGCGCGGGCCAAGTGGTCGCCGATCTCGAGTGGCCGGACGCCGGGCAGCCGGGCTGCTGGGCCGCCACCTGGAAGGGCCGCGGGGACAACGTGCTGAACCCGGGCGACCGGATCACCTTCGCGGCTGCCGCGGCGGCGGCGCTCGACACGACCGTGCCCGCGGCCAAGCCCCAAGGGCCCAAGCGCGAGACGCGCGACCAGGAGACCCTCGTCCCGGCGGACGACCCCATCTACCCCCTGCTGGCCAGTCTCGCGGCACGCGGCGTGATCCCGCAGGCGTCCTACCGGCAGTTCGCCGGGCCGGCGCAGGCGGTCTACACGCGGAAGCAGATCGTCGACTTCCTGGAGACCACGCTCAGCCATTTGAGCGGGCTGACGCGCACTTGGCGTGACGCTATCGAGCCCGCCGACGCCGCCCGCCTGCACCGGGCGTTGGACACCTACGGAGCCGAGCTGGAAGCGCGCGGCTTCCCCATGCGGGAGGTGGATGCCGCGCTCCGCGAGCGGGGCGGCGGGCACCAGGCCTGGGTGCTGACCGGGCAGGCGGCGGGACGGGTGCAGACCGGGGACCCGCACGCGGTGGGCCAGCTCCGCGGCACGCTGCTCTTCCGCCACTCCGAACACTTCCGCTCGGGCCTCACCGTCGGCACCGAGGGCGGCGAATCGCTCACCCCCTGGCAGGACCGCGACGACCTGCCGATGTGGTTCCTGGAGGGCGACATCGGGCGCCACGCCACCCTCCGCGTCGGCCGCCTCGCGACGCGCTTCGACCCCGGCTTCAACAGCCTCCTGTGGTCCGACCACGCCCGCCCGGTCGACGGGCTCTATTACCACTGGCACAACAAGGTCTTCGGCCGCCCGTTCGACTACAGCCAACTCAACGGCTACATGCGCGACGGCGGGAGCGACAAGTTTATCGCCGTGCAGAACTACGAGTACCTGCCGGTCAGCAAGCTCGCCCTCGGCGCGCACTTCGCGCTGATCACCGACAAGGCCGGCCAGGGGCTCGCCAGCCTCTTCGTCCCGGCCTACCTGGCCCGGTTCGTCTCGGGGCCGTTCAGCAAGGGCGGCTCGGGCAACTTCCTCGGCAGCGCCAACATCTCGTACCGCTGGAGCCGCGAGCTTGCCACCTACGGCAGCTTCTTCGTCGACGAGTTCGACTTCAACCCCAAGCGCGCGGGGCGCACGCCGCAGCGGATCGGCTGGAGCGGCGGCGTGCAGTACACCCCTGCCTGGGCGCTGCCGGGCACCAGCTACCGGTTCGAAGGCACCATCATCCCCGGCCGGGGGGCCTACGTCGGGCAGAACCAGCCGCAGCTCCGCTGGCTGCGCGACGGCATGGTACTGGGGCACCCCTACGCCGAGGACTCGGCCGGGTTCCTCTTCGACCTGCGCCAGCGCGTGACCCCGCGGGTCGACGTATCGGCGCGCTATGAGCAGTTCAGGCAGCGCCGGAGCTACCCGGTGCCGGTGCAGAACACGTACCTCGACCTGGCCGCCCGGTACGATCTGCGCTCGTGGCTCGGGCTCGGGGTCGGCTACCGGCACCGGCGCATCAACAGCCCCGGCGGCGTGGCCGGCACGCGTTTCGATGAGAGCGTGTGGTACTTCGAGGGCACCACGGGCTACTGAGGTCCGTCCCCCGCTGGAGCGGCGATGCTGCGGTTGGAAGCGGGCGGTGCCGATCAGCCCCGGGGCGCCGAGCGCTCCGGGCTCACCCTCCGCGCCCTTCTGGTGGCCACCGTCGGGGTCGTGCTCTCCGGGTACTGGATGCGCGCCACCGAGCTCTACGGCCACGCCGTCCAGATCAGCGAGAGCGTGCCGGTCATCCCGGCCGTCGCCCTGCTCTGTCTCTTCCTCCCGCTCAATCCGCTCCTCGCCCGGCTCCACCCGCGCCTGGCCCTGACCCGGGCCGAGGTGCTGGTGGCCTTCAGCATCCTCAGCCTGACCCCGCTCCTGGGCAGCATCGGGCTGATGCGCATGCTCCTCCCGGCGATGGTCTGCGCCAACTACTACGCCACGCCCGAGAACCACCTCGAGACCGTCTGGGATCGCCTGCCCCACTGGTTCGGCCCGCGCGATCCCGAGCTGATCAAGAACGCCTTCCTCGGGCATCAGCCGGGCGTGCCGTGGGGGCCGTGGCTCCCCGGCCTCTTGCTCTGGGGCGCCTTCCTGGCCGCCATGTACGTGGTGCTCTTGTCGCTCTGCGCCATCTTCCGGCGACAGTGGACCGAGCGCGAGCGGCTGACCTTCCCCCTCATGCAGATCGTCCAGGAGCTGGCCCCCGCCGCCGGCGGGGGCAGTGCCTCCATGCTCCGCTCGCACCTCTTCTGGATCGGCGTGGCCCTCCCCGTGCTCTACAACGTGGTCCAGATGGTCCACGCCTTCTTCCCCACCTTCCCCTCCCTCGGGCGGAGCTGGGACATCGGCAAGGCCATCGAGTCACGGCCCTGGATCGCGATGCGGCCGCTCGACATCCCGTACCGCCCCGAGCTGGTCAGCCTCTGCTATCTGATGAGCACGGAGGTGACCTTCTCCATCTGGTCCACCTACCTGATGATGCGCTTCAGCCGGGTGGCGGCCACGGCGCTCGGCTTCGTCGACCCCTATTCGCCCTTCCCCTACGACCAGAGCCAGGCAATGGGCGTCTACATCGCGCTGGTGCTGGTCGCGCTCTACCTCGGCCGCGGGGTGCTCAGAGAGGTCTGGTTGCACACCCTCGGGCGGCCGTCCACGAACGACTCGGCCGAGCCGATGAGCTATCGCCTGGCCTTCATCGGCCTCTTCGGCGGGCTGGCGTTCATCTTCTATGTGGTGCTCAAGGCCGGCATGGGCTGGCCGCTGGCGCTGCTCTACTTCTTCCTGGTTTTCGCCGTAGCCGTGGTCTACACGCGCATTCGCGCCGAGACGGGCGCGCCGATGGTCTGGCTCTTCCCCTTCTGGCAGCAGGAGAAGCTGATCTACTCCACCTTCGGCAGCTCGCCGTTCCTCGTCGGCGGCGACGCGCGTCCGCTGGTGGTCCTCGCCTTCTTCACCTGGCTGTCCCGCGGCTACTACCCCAACTCGGTGATGTCGGTGCAGCTCGAGAGCTTCCGCCTGGCCGACGACTCCGGCACGCCGCGGCGGCACATGACCTGGGCCCTGGTCTACGCCTTCGTGCTCGGCCTGGTGGTGGCGGTGTGGATCCACCTCAGCGTGTACTACGACATCGGCTGCGACTACGCCGAGGGCGGCGGCCGGGCGAAGCTGCAGAACATGGGCTACCTGACCGTGGCGCAGATCCTCACCGGACAGCCGCTGCGGCCCAACCACGGCGAGGCGGGCGCGGCGCTGGCGGGATTCGTGCTGGCCCTCGGGATGCTGGCGGCGCGGATCCGGGTGGTCGGCTTCCCGTTCCACCCACTGGGCTACGCGATGGCGGCGAGCTACGGCCATCCCCTGTGGGGGCAGGCGCTGATGGTCTGGGTGTTCAAGGTGGCCGTGCTCAAGGCCGGCGGAATCAGGCTCTTCCGGCGCTACATCCCGTTCTTCATGGGTCTCCTGATCGGCCACTTTTTCGCCGCCGGTGTGGTGTGGGGCATCGTGGCGGTGTTCCGCCCGGACGTGACCTACAACTACGTGGTCTACTTCGGCTGAGGAACCTCCCGGCGTGCCCGGCGCGGGACCGGACGATACGCCGGTGGCGTGTCGCTACGGCGACTTGAGCTCGCGGCGCATCTGCACCCGGTAGACGCCGAAGCCCATCGCTTCCCAGAACCCGAGTCCGGCGTGGTTGCCGGCGGCCACCCCGAGCTGTGCTTCGCGCGCGCCGCCGGCGATGAGCCAGTCGAGCGCGGCGCGGAGGAGCAGCGTGCCGACGCCGGTTCGGCGATGGCTCTCCGCGACGAAGAAGTCCACGATCACGCCGTAGCTCGGGGCCTCCACCGAGGCGGGGCGCCGCCGGAGGCGGCCGAACCAGCCGGGCTGCGGCTGCGGCTCGCCGGCGTAGAGGCGCGAGAGGGAGAAGGCCACGACTTCACCCCCGACGACGGCCACGTGGACGCGGGCCCCGGGGTCGAGCAGGTGCTGCCGGTAGTCGTGCTCCAGACTGGACAGGGCCCGCGCGTGGTACCGCGGATCGAACTGCTGGTGGTAGACCAGGTGCTCGCGGTGGAGCTCGGCCAGGCGCGGGATGTCGTCCGCGCCGGCGGCGCGGGTGAGGCACGGCCCGGACGGCATCGGTACGCTCCTTGACAGCCGCCGCCCGGCGTCACGATACTAGACGGGAGGGGCCTCCGCCGCGACGGCCGGCATGTGCTGTAAGTGACAGCCCGAGCAGGCGGTGGTTGCCTCGGGTGACCATGACGCATCTCGACCGGCGCGCGGAAGTGGTGGCGGACGCCGTGTCCGTCCACCCCGCCTTCGCCGCCGCTGCCGCTGACGGTGACACGCCGCTGCTCGACCTCGTGGCGGTGCTGCCCGAGGGGCTCGATCCGGTGGATCGGGCGGCGGTCAGCCGGCAGGTGGACTTCCTGGCCTACCTCACCGACCGCGCCGCGGCGGGCGCGCGGGACCCCGCCCGCCGGCTGGCGGCGCTGCGCCGCGTGCTGGCCGAGGAGGAAGGCTTCCGCGGAGAAGAAGACGACTCCGGCCACCCGCGCAACAGCTATGTGGAGCGGGTGCTCGAGCGGCGGCGCGGGCTGCCCATCACGCTGGCGGTGATCTACCAGGCGGCGGGCGAGCGGCTCGGCTGGCCGGTGGCCGGGGTGAACCTGCCGCGCCACTTCCTGACCGGGTACTGGGCCGAGGAGCGGTTGT
>JACPDV010000316.1:5240-8920 GCA_016183835.1 Armatimonadota bacterium | reverse complement strand
GCCGACCGGGCCGGGAGGTCCTTCAGCGCGGCGCAGAGCTGCTCGGGCGTGCCGCCGGCGAGCACGTCGCGCGTCTCGGCGCGGCAGTCCGGGAGGCACAGCTCAGCGGTCCCACGGGCGCGCACCAGCGGGCTGGTCCACACCTGGTCGAAGCGCACCTTCAACGCGGCGATCCCGCGCGCCGCCTCGCCGCACTTGTCGCGCCCCTCGGCCGTGAGCCGGCGCGCCGCGTCCGACGGCGCCCCGGCCCCCTGTTCCTCGGCGATGCCGTGGCGGAGCAGGTAGATGTCCAACGCACGCCCTCCACCCTCGGTCGGGTACTTGGCCATCATGCGGCAGGCTCCTCTCTCAGGGAGGCTTGACGCCGGCGCCGGGCTGTGGCTCTCTCTCCCTGCCGGAGCCGGCCATGCTGCAGCACACCTTCTGCCACCTCCCGGGCGTGGGGCCCCACACCGAGGCCGCGCTGTGGCAAGCCGGCATTGTCGACTGGCAGGCCGCCCTCGACTGCCGCGAGGCGGTCGGCCGCGCAGGGCCGCTGGGCGACGCCGTGGCCGCCTCGCAGACCGCCTGGGAGCAACGTGACTGGCGACATTTCGGCAAGCTCCTCGGCGGCCGGGAGTCGTGGCGCTGGCTGCCCGACCTCCACGGGCGCTGCCTCTACCTCGACATCGAGACCACCGGGCTCTCGCCCGGGCTCGACGCCGTCACCGTGATCGCCTGCTACGACGGGCAGGAGGTGCGCTGCTTCGTGCTCGACCGCGACCTCGGCGAGTTCCCGCTCTTCGTCCTCGGCTATGAGCTGCTGATCACCTACAACGGCGCGACGTTCGACGTGCCGTTCCTGCGCGCCCGCTTCCCCGGCCTGCGCCTCCCGCCGTGCCACCTCGATCTGCGCTACCCATTGGCGCGGCTCGGCTACACCGGCGGGCTGAAGGCCATCGAGCAGCGCCTCGACGTAGGCCGCGACCCGGAGCTGCGCGACATCGACGGCTACCTGGCCGTGGTGCTCTGGCACCGCCACCAGCGCGGCGACCCAAGGGCGCTCCCCACCCTTCTACGCTACGCCGCCGAGGACGTGCTCAGCCTCGAGCCGCTCGCCGAGCTGGTCTACAACCGGCTCGCCGGGCCGCTCCCCGTGCCCAACCCCGTGCTCGGACCCACGCTGCGGCGCCAGATCGACTGGCCCTACGACCTGAGCGTGCTGCGGTGATGTGGCATGGGCATCCTGCCCATGACCATCCGCCCAGACCCGGCCGCGGACCGGATCATCGGCTGGAAGCCGATGCCACGCCGGAGGATCGCCCCTCCACCGCGCCGAACCCGACCGGTGGAGCCTGTGATGCACCCGTGCCTCCTGCCCTTGCCCGCCCTGGCCCTGATCCTGGCCGAGCCGCTCCCCGGGCCGGAAGTGGCCGTCCACCCGCTCGACGTGCCCGACCCGCTCCACGGCCTGGCGCCCGACCACACGCAGGTCGAGGTGGTGGACCACGCCGGGGGCAAAGCGCTCAAGGTCACCTACCAGCCGGCCGACTGGCCCAACCTCAGCTTTCCCGCCGGCGACACGCCGTGGGATTGGTCGCGGCACCAGGGCCTCGCGCTGGACGTCACCAACCCCGGGCAGGAGCCCATCGACGTCTCCATCCGCGTGGACAACGCCGGCGCGGACGGGCTCCATCACTGCAACCAGCAGACCTACTCCGCGATCGCCCCGGGCGAGACGCGCACGCTGGTGCTGAGCTTCGAGATCGGCCCGCAGCTCGACCTGTGGGGCATGCGCGGCCTGCCGGCGTCGGCCCGGACGCTCGACCCGCGCAAAGTGACCGCGTTCCAGGTGTTCCTCCCGCCTGTTCGGCACCGGACGCGCGCTCCCGGACGCCCCGGCGAAGCCGCTTGTGGACCGCTTCGGGCAGTACAACTGGGTCGACTGGCCCGGCAAGCTCCACGCCGAGGCCGAGTGGCCCGTGCGGATCGCCGCAGAGCAGGCCGACCTCGCCGCCCACCCGGCGCCGAACGACCTGGACGAGTACGGCGGCTGGACCAACGGACCGCAGCTCGAGGCCACCGGCAGCTTCCGGGTGGAGCAGGTGGCCGGCAAGTGGTGGCTGGTCACGCCCGGCGGGCACCTCTTCTTCTCCATGGGGATGGACTGCGTGCGGTGGCACAACGACACGATCCTCGAGCGGCGCGATGCCTGGCTGGAATGGAAGCCCACGCCCGAGAGCGAGTTCAAGCCCTTCTTCGGGCGGATCGGTCGAGTCGTGATCGGCAACGTGAAGGAAGGCGCCACGTTCAACTTCTACGGCGCCAACCTGCTGCGCAAGTACGGGCCGGAGTGGCAGGCGAAGTGGCGCGACACCACCCTGGCCAGGCTGCGTTCTTGGGGCTTCAACACCATCGCCAACTGGTCCGACCCGGACGTCTACCGCGGCGCGAAGGTCGCTCACGTGGTCACCACCGGCGTCGGCGGCAACCACCGGCGGCTGGCCAGCGGGGCGGACTACTGGGGCCTGATGCACGACCCCTTCGACCCGCAATTCGCCGTGGACGCCCGGCAGGCGGTTGACGCTGTGGCCCCGCTGATCCGCGACAACCCGTGGTGCATCGGCCTGTTCGTGGACAACGAGCTGTCCTGGGGCTCGACCGAGAGCCGCGGCCTCGCCCTCGGCGCCCTGAACGCCGCCGCCGACCAGCCGGCCAAGCTCGCCCTGCTGGAAGACCTGAAGCGCAAGTACGAGACCGTGGACCGGCTCAACGATGCGTGGGGCACGACATGCGCGAGCTGGGAGGCGATCCTGGCGGAGAAGTCGGCGCCGAAAAGCCTCACTCCGGCGTGCAAGGCGGACCTGGACGCGTTCCTGTTCAGCCTGGCGAAGCAGTACTTCGCCGTGGTGCGCGACGCGGTGAAGGCGGTCTCGCCGCGGACACTCTACCTCGGGTGCCGGTTCGCCTGGTCGTCACAGGCGGCGATCCGCGCGGCGGCCGAGGTCTGCGACGTGGTCAGCTTCAACATCTACCAGCGCCGCCTCGACCCGGGCCGGTGGGGCTTCACGAGCACGCTCGGGAAGCCGTGCATCATCGGCGAGTTCCACTTCGGCGCGCTGGACCGCGGCATGTTCCACACCGGCCTGGTGCCGACCAAGGACCAGGCCGACCGGGCGCAGCACTACATCGACTACCTGCACAGTGTGGCGGACCTGCCGGCGTTCGTGGGCTGCCACTGGTTTCAGTATCTGGACCAGCCGTGCACAGGCCGGACGCTGGATGGGGAGAACTACAACATCGGGTTCGTGACGATGTCGGATACGCCGTATCCCGAGATGGTCGCCGCGGCGCGGCAGGTGCACGGGGAGATCCTCGCGCGGCGGTATGGGGCGGGTGGATAGGAGACGAGGATGAGCCGGCCGATGCTGCGGATCAAGCGGCTCTCTGTCCGCGGGCTGGGTCCGATCGAGCGGCTCGACCTGCCGGAGGACGGGCTGGGATGGGGGGATGAGATCCCGCGGATGGTGCTGCTCGGCGGGCCGAATGGTGGGGGGAAGACGACGCTGCTCAACTTCATCGAGGCGGCGATGCGGACGCTCGCCATTACCGATGACAACTGCGACGCGGTGCCCGAGTTCCTGCGAACGGCCGGTGAAGAGGCGTGGTTCGACATCGAGGTAACTGACGGGCACGCCGAT